>JAFGFP010000016.1 GCA_016931015.1 Dehalococcoidales bacterium | reverse complement strand
TTCCCCGGCGGTAGTTACCGGGGGGCGCAGGATAGCGGCCGGACGCGCCGGAGACATGATGGTGGAGGGGGCAACGCTTAGACTTCAGGGCTGCTCTGGACACTGCGCGCGCAAGGAGGAACTTGCTATGAAGGTAAAGACAGGACTGCTATCTGCTCTGGTTCTCTCGGCGGTATTTTTGTTCGGTTGTACCCCCACCCCGGAGCCGGCCTCCCTCGAGGTATCCTGCGACGACTTCACCAGCCAGAACCACATCACCCGGCAGGCGACGATTAAAGCCGGCGATGAGTTCACGGTAACCCTGTGCTCCAACCAGACGACCGGCTTTGCCTGGTCGGAGACGGCCCAGATTAGCGACCAGACGGTGGTCAAGCAGACGAGCCACCAATATGTTGCCCCGGGCGAAGGTGGTGAGACGCAGCTCGTCGGCGCCGCCGGGGAAGAGGTCTGGAAGTTTCAGGCGCTCAAATCGGGCAGCAGCACTATCTCCCTGGAATACAGCCGGCCCTGGGAGGGCGGCGAGAAGGGCGCCTGGACGTTCAGCTTAGAGGTTACGGTTAACTAGCCCGCAGAGAGACCTACTCAATGCAGACCGTGAGTTCGTCCTCGTGGGCGACGATTTCTTTCTCGTCGGCTCCAGATTTGACCAGCACCGTGTAGAGGTAGAAGTTGCCGCCGCCGGTGCCCATGTTCACCCAGTAGAAATTACTGACCTTACCGACACTGCCGGCATAGGGCTCCAGGGCCGCATCCCTGGGGGACAGCGACCTGGACATGACCGGCGTGATGCTGACCTTCTGCCCTACCTGATACTTGGGAGTCATCCGAAATACCCTCGGTAAACCTTGGGTGAATAATAGTGAAAGAGAGCACGCTTGTCAACCCCGGATAGAAATTTAGCGGACTTCTCGGTATAATACCTCTGGTTACTCTAACTCCGGAGGGGTGTCCGAGCGGTCTATGGTGACGGTCTTGAAAACCGTTGTTGGCGCAAGCCAACCGTGGGTTCGAATCCCACCCCCTCCGCCACTAGTGCTCCCCGACGGTCACCTTGTTAAGCCGGGGTAAGCCCAGGGGGTTTAGCTCGTAGCCGCTGACGTAGGGCTTAATTAGCAGGTAGTTCTGCCCGAACCACAGCGGCAGGCAGGCGGCCTCGCTGACCAGTATCTGCTCCGCCTGCTGGTAGAGAGCCAGACTGGCCTCGCTGTCCCGCTCCACGTTCGCCCTATCGAGCAGGGCATCGACCTCGGGGTTAGAATAGCCCCCGTAGTTATTCTCGGCGCCGCTGCGGAAGAGGATGTCGAGAAAGTCCTGGGGGTGGGGATAATCGGCAATCCACCCCGAAAAGTACATCTCGTCCAGCTCCTCGTCGAGATGGTACAGAAACCGCTCCGGCTCAAGCTGCCGCACCGCTACTTCCACGCCCAGGTTCTCCCGCCACTCATAGAGAATCGCCTCAAGGTCGCTGGAGATAAACCCGCCCTGACCGGAATCGGTAACGGTTATCGGCGGCAGGTTAGAGACATCGCCGTACTTCGAGCTGGCGATTAGCTCCCGGGCAAGCTCGATATCGTACTCCAGACCGGCCAGACCCTCGTTATAGCCGGGCATACCCGGCGGCAGGATACCCGACGCCGGCTGTACCATGCCCCGGAAGACGAGAGAGGCCAGCTTTTCTTTATTGACCGCATGGCAGAAGGCGCGCCGGATGTTCTCGTCGTCGAAGGGGGGCTTGGTGGTGTTAAAGTTGAGATAGTAAAAGCTGAGCTCGGGATAGACCCTCAAGTCGGCCAAAAACGGGCCGCGCTCGTCGGTGACCCGGTCGATGTAGTAGATGGAGACGCCGCCGACGTCGATCTCCCCCGTTTCGTACAGGTTCATGGTCACCCCGGCGTAGAACTGATAGACCACTGCCTCCAGCTGGGCCATCTCGCCGTAGTAGAGCTCGTTCCTCTCCAGAACCAGCCGGGTCTGCTCCTGCCACTCCGCGAGCTTGAAGGGGCCGGTGCCGTTGGGATTGCGCCACCACTCCCCGCCGGAAGCCATGTTATTCCGGTCGACGACAAACGAGGTGGGATAGCTCATCTTAGCCAGGAAGTAAGACTTGGGGGCGTCTATGGTCACCTCCAAGGTGTAATCGTTAATCACCCGGAGACCGCTAATCTCAGTTGCCTGCCCCGCAAGCACCGCCGCCACCCCGACGATATCCCCGAGATAGGCGTGCGCCGTCCGGGAGCCGGTAGCCGGGTTGCAGGCTCTCTCCCAGGAATACTTAAAGTCTTCGGCCTTAACCTCGCGGCCGTCCTGGAACTTAACGCCTTTACGGAGATAGAAGGTGTAGGTCATGCCGTCCTCGCTCAAGTCCCAGCCCTCGGCAATGTCCCCCACCGGCTCCAGGTTATCGTCCAACCGGATAAGGCCGCTGAATATCTGCATGATATACTCGTGGGAGAGGGCTTCCCCGGAGACCGCCGGGTCGAGGGTGTGGGGGTCGGTGCCGTAGAGAGTGAGCACGCCCTCCCCTTCGGGGACGGAGGCGGGGGGAGCCGGCGAAGGCGTCAGCCAGCAGCCGGACACCAGGCCGGATAATAACAGCAGCGTGCAAATAACATATATGACCTTCTTCATAATAACCTTATATCGAAACTACCCTGCCTTATATAACGTAAAGTCAGTGTTCTTCAAATCAGTTTTTTTAATCAGCTTTCTTGAAATCAAATCTTTCCTAATTGCCAAAAAGAGCCCTCCAAATGCAGTCATTATCTCCTCTGTAGAAGCAGTCTTTCCTTTCGTTGAACCACCGACAGGTATGAGACACATCAAACTATTAATTTTACTTATTACGTCGTCGGAACAATAAAGCCAAGCCAAGTTCAGTTCATCAAGAAATTTTTCCCTAAGCGCCTTATTCTCGCTACTAACCACTAAGCCACGCAAGCAAAGTATCAGATTAATGTAGCGTTCCTCTTTTCTCCTATACTCTTCGGCTTCCCTTTCCTTTCTCTTATCGAAACCTCTTACAAGATAACCACTAACTGCCGCTATAATTGCAACTACAATAGGAACCCACAAGGAAACCATCTCTACCCCCCTGCAAATTGTCCCCTATCTAGTACCCCACCCCCGCCAGCACCGGCCCGGGCTCTATCCGGGCAGTAGAGTAGGGCGTGACCCGCTCCCGCCACAGCTCGTCCAGCCCGTCCATATCGAAACCGTAGACCTTCTCCAAGGCGCCGTCGTAGGTAGCGCCGGCCCGTAAGGTGCTCAAGAGCTCGAACATCTTATCCTGCCCGTAGTTGGCAATCAAAAACTCGACCAGGCTGTAGCTCTGGGCGTAGGAGAGGGCCGCCTCACCGGCGTAAGCCGAGAAGGGGGAGGAAAGGCTCTGCACCGAGATAAAGCTCTTTTCGGCGATGGCCCCGTTAAGATAGTTAACGAACACATCTTCCATCGGCCCCTCGCTGTGCATCGCCAGGCCCTCATCGAGCCAGGTGGGCAGGTTGATGTAAGGGTTCAAGGTTACCTGATGGATAACCAGGTGGGTCAGCTCGTGGGCGATGGCGCGCTTACCCCAATCGAGGTTATCATGAGAGATGCCGATAGCCATAATCTCGTAGCGGGTAAAGGCGACACCCCCCGTCCACTCCTGAGGATAAATCATCGAGCCCTGTAAGTCCTGGGAGTCGGCGTAGATATAGAGCTTAACCGGCCTCTCAAGTTCGACCCCGGTATAATCCTTGAGCCGCACCAGCGCCTGCTGCACGGCCGCCATCAGCTCCCGGGCGAAGGACTCGTCTCCCTGATACCAGTACAGGGTCACCCGGCCCTCGGTCAGGCTCTGCCAGTCGTAGCGGTTATCATCGAAGAGGACTACCGCCGGCTCCGTGGCCGCCGTAGCGCCCCCGGCGTCCTCAACCGTCCACCAGTACTCCACGCTGGAGCCCGGGGGCAGCCCGCCGATTCTTATCATCTCCAGACTCCAGCTAAGCGAGACCTCAGTCGCCGGCTGAAACTCGATATAGACCTCGCTGGTTACCGGGGCAAAGCTCACCCGGTCGACCCGGTAGTGAAGCCGAACGTCGGTAATATTAACGCCGCTCTCCGCCGAGAGACCGAAGCTTATCGCCATGGGGAAAGCCACCTGTGCCGAGCTATCCCGGATGGTGAGCTCGGGCTGCGCCCGAACCAGGCCGGGTAACAAAGCCGCCAGCGAACAAACGGCTAAAACCAGTAGGATGAGCTTTTTAGTCATTCTCTTCCTTCCCCTATAGTAGACCGCAGATAAGCGGTTATCAAATCGTCCAGCCCCCCCTCCAGTACCCCGTCGGTATCGGCGGTCTGATAGCCCGTGCGGTGGTCTTTAACCATGCGGTAGGGATGCAGAACATAGCTCCTTATCTGATTACCCCAGCCGGCGGCAACGTGCTTTCCCTTAAGCTTGGCCCGCTCCTCGGCCCGCTTCTCCACTTCTACTTCCAGCAGCCGGGACTGGAGTATCTTCTGGGCAATCTCCTTGTTCTGGCGCTGCGAGCGCTCGCTCTGGCAGGTAACCACAATCCCTGTGGGCAGGTGAGTCAGCCTAACGGCGCTGCTCGTCTTCTGCATATGCTGACCGCCGGGCCCGCTGGAGCGAAAGGTTTCCACCTTGAGATCATCGGACTCCACGGTAACGTCGACATCCGCCTCGGCCTCGGGCAAGACCTCGACCAGGGCAAAAGAGGTGTGCCGGGCGTGGTCGGCATC
>JAFGFP010000015.1 GCA_016931015.1 Dehalococcoidales bacterium | reverse complement strand
GCCTTATAGACGGCGATGCTGCCGCTTACCCCTAAGACTACGGTTTTATCATTCAGCATCTTTTTAATCCCGGTTCATATGATAAATAATTCTCAGCCCGATGAGCGTTAAATCGGGGTTTACCGCCTCGATTATTTTTGTTTCACGGGCGATGGCTTCCGCCCAGCCGCCGGTGGCGACTACTTTAGCCTTGTCTCCCAGCTCCCGCTGGATGCGGGCGATGATGCCCTCGATGAGCCCCACGTAGCCGAAGACAATGCCGGACTGCATGGCGCTTATGGTACTGCTGCCGATGGCGTGCTTCGGAGCGGTTAGCTCCACCTGAGGCAGCATCGAGGCCTGCGTGAAGAGGGCCTCGGCGGCGGTATACAGCCCCGGGGCGATGGCCCCGCCCAGGTAGTCCCCCTCCCGGGAGACGACGTCGAAGGTGGTGGCCGTCCCCAGGTCGACGATGATTACCGGGCCCTGGTAGAGGTGGTGGGCGGCGGCGGCGTTGGCAATCCGGTCGGCGCCGACCTCTTTCGGGTTCTCCATGCGGATACGCACCCCGGTCTTTACCCCGGCGGCGATTACCAGCGGCGAGAAGTGGAAGTAGTGCTGAAACAGTTCTTCATAGGCGGCCAGTAGCGGCGGCACCACGCAGCACAGGGCGGCCTTGGTGACGTCGGACGGCTTAAGGTTCTGGTGGCCGAGCAGGTCGAGGAGCAGAGCGGCGTGTTCGTCGGCCATGCGGTCGACGTCGGTCGCCAGGTGCCAGGTGGCCCGGAGCTCGCTGGCCTGGAATATCCCCAGGGTGGTTACGGTATTCCCGATGTCAATGGCGAGCAGCATAATATTTCAGTCCTAACCCGTCTCTTTCAGTTGCTTAATCGCCAGCGGCAGCGCCGGCAAGAGGTCGCCGGCCAGCATGCCGGTATCGCCTAGTTGCGCTCTGACCAGTTCTCCCGCCTCGCTGTGGAGAAAGACCCCTAAGCTAGCGGCGTTAAAGAGCGACATTCCCTGGGCTAGCAGCCCGGCGATAACACCGCTGAGAACGTCGCCGGTGCCCGCCGAGGCCAGGCCGGGGTTGGCAGCGGGGCAGACCCGGCTGCGCCCGTCCGGGGTGGCGATCACGGTGTAGGCCCCTTTGAGAACGATGGTCTTGTTCCAGGTTGCCGCCGCCCGCTTGGTGATGCTCGGGCGGTCTCGCTGTACGTCGGCAACCGTGGTGCCGATTAGCCGGGCCATCTCGCCGGGGTGTGGCGTCAGGATGGCATCGTCCTTTAAGCGCTGCCACCAGTTGGGAATCCGGGCCAGAGTGTTCAGGGCGTCGGCGTCGAGCACCATGGGTATCGGTATCGCCCGTACCTTTAAAAGGGTATTCTCGACGAACTCCACGACGGCCCGACTCTGTCCCAGGCCGCAGCCCATGAGCAGGGTATCGTAGCCGCTTAAGTACTGGTGGACGACCCTGGAAGCGCTGGGCGAGATGATGCCGCGCTGGGCTTCGGGCAGGGGGAGATAGGTTACCTCGGTCGTTTTAGTTGCTAAGATGGGGTGCAGGCTGGTGGCCGTCGCCAGCGTTACCAGACCCGCCCCGACCCTAAGCGCCCCGCTAGCGGCCAGGTAGGCGGCCCCGATGTAATTAGTAGAGCCGGCGATAACGAGCACCCTCCCGAAGCTTCCCTTGTTAGCCTGAAGCGGGCGTGGCGGCAGCACCGAGCGGCCCCAGGCTCTGTCGATTAGCTCGTTGGGCACCTCGTCCACGAGATAGGCCGGGATGCCGATATCGGCTACCGTGATGTTTCCCGCCCGCTCGACCCCGGGGCTCTTGAGCAAGCCTGCCTTGGCAAAGCCCAGGGTAACGGTGTTGTCGGCGTAGAGGCAGGCCGGGTCGACCGCTCCGGTGTCGGCATCGAGCCCGCTGGGTAGGTCCAGAGCGATGATACGCAGGGCGGGCCGGTTTCTCTTAGCGTCGCTCACCACGTCCAGCGCCGACTTAAGCGTATCGCGGAAGGGGCGCACCTGGCCGATGCCGAAGAGGGCGTCGATAACGGCGTCGCTCGATTCCAGAAGGCCGGCCAGCTCGCCCAGGTTTTCGTCCCCGGTCACGAGTAGGCAGTCGATGTTACGCTCCTTAACCAGGCTAAAATTCTGGTCGTCGTCGCCCCTTTCCTTGAAGAGGCAGAGGCTGACCTTGGCCCCCCAGTCGTGGAGGTGGCGGGCGGCCACCAGGCCGTCGCCGCCGTTATTACCCGGTCCGATTAGCATCAGGAGGTGTTTTCTTTCTAATCTACCCAGGATTCGCCGGACTTCCTCGGCGAAGGCCTTACCGGCGTTCTCCATGAGCTTTTCCGGTGCTAGGTCGATACCGGCGCAGTCCTGCTCCACCTGGCGCATCTGGTTTGTGGTTAGAATCTTCACGGAACTCCTCTTGGCTAAAGGCCACCGGTACTACCGGGGGCACTGTGAAGTGTAGCAATATCGGCGGTAATGGTCAACTCCGCTTTAGTAGGGGCCGTCGTTAATTTGACATAATCCGATAACCGGGGCTAGTCCATGTCGATGACCTTACCCGGGTTCATGATGTTATTCGGGTCGAAGGCCAGCTTGATTCTCCTCATCAGCGCTAGCTTAGACTTATCGGCGGCTATCGGCAGGTATTCCTTCTTCACCAGGCCGAGGCCGTGCTCTCCGGAGATTGTCCCCCCGCAGGCCACCCCCACCTGGAATATCTCGACGAGCATCTTCTCTATTTTGGCTACGGACTTCTTGGTGCCGTCGCTCATCGGGTGCAGGTGCACGTTACCGTCGCCGGCGTGTCCGTAGCTAACCAGCGGCACCTGGTAGCGCTGGGCTATCTCCTTTACCTTAGCGATAAACTCGGCGATACGGCTGCGGGGCACCACGGCGTCGACAATGGCCGGCGTCCCGAAGTGGCACACCGTGGAGTAGAACTTCTCCCGTAGCTCTAAAAGCCTTCTCTTGGCGCGCTCGCTGCCGGGCAGGAAGACATCGACGGCGCCGTGGTCTAAGCAGACCTCGCCGAGACGGCCGGCGATGCGTTGGATTTCGTCGTCACTGGCTGCCTCCACGATTATCATCAGAAAGGCCTGATGCTCGTGGAGCGGGACTTCCTGGCCGGTGTACTCCTCGACCATCTTGATAATGTCCTGCTCCATGAACTCCAGGCCCACGGGCAGGTTGTCCCCTTTCAGGATATCGGGGACGGCGCCGATGGCATCTTCCAGGCTGTTAAAGGGGATAAAGAGCACCTCGCGCTTCCCCGGTGGGGGGATAAGCCGGAGCAAGACCTTAGTGATGACCGCCAGTGTCCCCTCGGAGCCGGTAATCAGCTGAGTCAGCTCGTAGCCGGTGGAGCACTTGACGAACTTGCCGCCGGTGGTGATTATGTCCCCGTTGGGGAGCACCGCCTCCAGCCCCAGCACGAAGTGTCGGGTGACCCCGTACTTAACGGCCCTCATGCCGCCGGCGTTAGTGGCCACGTTACCGCCGATTGAGGAGCTGGTCTCGCCGGGGTAGAGCGGGTAGTAGAGCCCCGCCTCTTCCACGGCCTGGTAGAGGTCGGTGAGGATAACCCCGGCCTCGACCGTGGCCACGAAGTTGTCCCGGTCTATCTCCACTATCCGGTTCATTCTCTCCAGAGAGAGGACGATGCCGCCGTAGATGGGCACCGCCCCGCCGGAGATACCGGTGCCGCCGCCCCGGGGGGTAACCGGGATGTGCTTATCGCTGGCCAGCTTCATTATCCGGGCCACCGAGGCGGTATCCTCCGGCCTGACCACGACCTCGGGCAGGGCCGGCTCCAGCTCGGTGGTCTCGTCGCGGGCGTAGTTTGCCCGCTCGTCTCCGCAGAGCACGTTCTTAGCGCCCGCTATCTCGCTTAGCGAGGCCAGGACCTCGTCGTTTACCTTTTGGTAGCTCTTGGGGCCTGTCATGCGCCGCCTCCTCGGTTACTATCTTAGTCTTCGGTTGCTTCTTTGGTAAAGGATTTTAGCTTTTCGGTCATAGCCCGCCAGTGAGTCCCCCGCCAGTAGATACGGTGGCAGCGGGGGCAGGCCATGTACTGGCTCTGCGTCCGGAAGACATAGGGGGGCACCAGCTCAGCGACCTCGGCCTTACTCCTGGCTTCCAGAGGGTGATTACACTCCAGGCACAGGCTGAAGGGCCGGTACTGGGGGTCGAGGTCGAGGGCGGTGATCACCTGGCGTATCTGCCGCTCGGGTTCGTCGCTCTCGATGAAGATGGCGGCCACCCGGCCGCTGGTTACCACCCGTCGCTTCATAATCTGGGTATCTCTGGTGAGTATCACTCTCTTTTCCTCTCTGGCCAGGGCCACCATGTGGGAATCGTTATCGCCGCTGAAGAGCCGGGTGTCGTATCCCATCATGCGCAGCCACCGGGCGAGCTTACCCACGTTGTGGTCGACTATAAACCTGGGGCTGGTTATCGTGCCCACCTCCTCGGCTCCCGGCGGTATCGGGGCCGGGATTAAGACGCTTTAATATAACGAAGGTCGTATCGGTAGCCGTCCGGGGGCTACAGGCTAATCCGCATCCCCTCATAGGCCGGGGTGATGGGGTGGCCCAGGGCTTGGGCTACGGCGGCAAGCTCGGCTTTTATCTCCTCCTCTAGTTCCGGGTTCAT
>JAFGFP010000014.1 GCA_016931015.1 Dehalococcoidales bacterium | reverse complement strand
TCGGGGGGCGTCTCCATGGTGCTGATGTCCCGCATCCCCACCAGGGACATGTGCAGGGTGCGCGGGATGGGGGTGGCGCTTAAGGTAAGCACGTCGACCTCCCGCCGCTTCTGCTTGAGGGATTCCTTGTGGGAAACCCCGAAGCGCTGCTCTTCGTCGATAATAAGCAGCCCCAGGTTCTTGAAGACGACGTCCTTTTGCAGTAGGCGGTGCGTGCCGATGCAGATATCCACCCGGCCCCGGGCCAGGTCTTCGAGGATGTCCTGCTGCTCTCTCGGCGTCTTAAAGCGGCTCAGCACCTCGATTCTTAGCGGGAAGGCGCTCAGCCGCTGGCGGAAGGTGGCCAGGTGCTGCTGGGCGAGCACGGTGGTCGGCACCAGCACCGCCACCTGCTTATCGTCCATGACCGCCTTGAAGGCGGCCCGGATGGCTATCTCCGTCTTGCCGTAGCCGACGTCCCCGCAGACCAGTCTATCCATGGGCTTGGGCCGGGTCATGTCCTCTTTTACCTGCCGCTGCACCTCCATCTGGTCTGCGGTCTCAACGTAGGGGAAGGATGCCTCGAGCTCCGCCTGCCACACGGTATCGGGGGAGAAGGCAAAGCCGACGGCGATCTCTCTCCCAGCGTAGAGGCCGAGTAGCTCCCGGGCGATACTGGCCACGGCCTCTCCGGTTCTCTCCTTGGTGCGCGCCCACTCCTGGGTGCCCAGCCGGCTCAGCACCGGCGGCCGGTCGCTGGCGCCGATGTAGCGGCTGACGCGGTGCACCTGGTCGGTAGGTACGTAGAGCTTGTCGTCGGCGGCGTACCGGAGCACCAGGTATTCTCTCTGGCCGTGTTCCGTCTCCAGGGTGGTTACCCCGCTAAAGCGGGCGATACCGTGCTCGATGTGCACCACGTAGTCGCCGGGGGTTAGCTCCCCGAGCAGCCTTGAGCGGGACACCGGGCGCTTGGTTACCAGGCGGCGCTCTTTAGTAAAGCCGAAGATTTCGTAGTCGGTCAGGAGGTGGGTGCTGCCCGCCAGGCTCCAGCCCCGGGCCAGCGAGCCCTGGAGCAGGGTGAGCGAGCCGGGGGGTGGCAGCTCTCTAATCCGGTCGAGGGGTGGGGCTAAGATATCTTCCTCGCTAAAGAGCTCGGCGAGGCGGCTGGCCTGTTGGCTTACCAGGATAAGGCGCTGTTTCTGGCTGAGGAGCTTCTTGGCCTTTCTCATGAAGGCGGCTAGCTGCCCGGCGTAGCCGGGGGCGGCGGTAAAGTTTAAGCGGCGCGGCTTCGCTTGGGGAGAGTCCTCCCAGCCGGCCAGGGTCAGACGCTGCCGCCCCGCCATTTTCGCCGTAAGCTCATCCCAGGTAAGATATGGTGCCGGGAAGTTGGCCGGTAGCTCGCCCCGGTCCAGCCTCTCGCTACGTAACTCGCTGGCTTTAGCTTCCAGGTCTTCGGCCGTTGTCGCAAGGCTCCGGGGCTCGTCGAGTATTATCAGCGTCTCCGGGGCCAGGTAGCTCAGGATACTGTCCTGGTTAAAGAGCGGGGCGTAGAACGATAGGTCGCTCAGCCGCTCCCCCTCGATGAGCCGGGAGAAGTCCTCCTGGAACTGCTCGCCGGCCTCAGGGTTACAGTTTGCCAGGTCGATTCCGGCGAGTATTGCTGCTAGCTCTTCCCGGCGGCTCTGCCGGGGCTTGAGTAGCTCTGTAGCCGGGGTTACCGAGACCGACGATAGCGCCGCCTGCGAGCGCTGGGTCAGCGGGTTGAAGAAACGGATACTCTCCACCGTATCGCCGTAGAACTCTAACCTCACCGGCCGGTCGCGGGAAGCCGGGTAGATGTCAACGATACCTCCCCGGCGGCTGATGGTGCCGGGCACCTCGACCAGGTTCTCCCACCGGTAGCCCATGGCCTCCCAGCGCCGTAAGAGGCCGAGCGGCTCTATCTCCTGGCCCGCCGCTATGGTGTGGCAGGTGCCGCTGAAGTCGCCGTAGCGGGCGGTCTTCTGCATCAGGGCGAGCACCGAGCTAATAACCGGGGGGGCCTTCTCATCTCCTTCGGGGCAGGCCAGGGCCGAGAGCACCTTGAGCCGCGCTAGCTCAGCCGAGACGTCCGAGGTGATGTGCTGGTAGGGCAGGCTGTCCGGCTCGGGGAAGAGCACCGGCCCGGGGCCGCCCCAGGTGAGAAGCTGTTCGTAGAGGTCTTTGGCCGCCTCCGGCCGGGCGGTAACCACCAGGAGCGGTCTCCCCAGGTAGTGGTAGAGGGCGGCGAGGAGATAGGGCTTAGCGGCTTCGAGCACCGTTAGCGTGAGGTTGTCGCCCGACCGGGATAGCCCGTCTTTAAGCTCGCGGTAGGCGGGCATTTCTTCGATGAGTTGTAGTAATGGCGCTAGCTCCAGAGACATTTTCTTCCCCAAACACCGCTAGGGCTAGCCGAACCGGACTAGCCCTGATAGGGAATTTTATCACAGGGGGCTTACTTGTGAAAACAGGCCGTTTCCCCGCCCGGAGGGTAGCCTCGGCGGGATTTTTAGCCGATTTCTGGCTAAAATCGGGAAAAACCTATTGACTAATGCCTAGCTATGTGATACTCTCTTGGCTGAGGTCTTACCAGTAAGGAGGTTTATTAAAATGCAGGCATATTGTGTCAAATGCCGAAAAAAGGTAGAGGTTAAAAATCCCCGGTCTATAACTATGAAGAACGGGCGCCCGGCCACCCAGGGGGAGTGCCCCAGCTGTGGCACCAAGGTGTTCCGTATCGGTAAAGCCTAGCTAAGGCGACGGAGAGGGGAGCCAGAAGACACACCGGACAACGGCTCCCCTCATTTTTGGTTATCGGCTTCTAGAGTTTATCCGCCGGCGTGCTTAGTCGGTGGGTAGCTTTTTCTTTATCTACGGTGTCCGTTTGCCCGGGCGGTTAGTGGCCGCAAGGTAAGGGCTGGCGGAGCCGATTCTCTTTTGTTGTCCCGAACCAGAGTGCGGTATCGGGTTTTGTTACTAAGGAGCGGGCAGACTGGTTAGGAATAGACTCTCTATCGTCGATACTCACGCTCACCTGGATATGGACGCCTTCGGCGAAGACCGCGCCGAGGTTATCGTTCGGGCCCATGAGTGTGGGGTGGCCGACATTATCACGGTGGGCACCGACCTCGGTTCGAGCCGGGTGGCGGTTGAGCTGGCGGAAGGTCACGCCGGGGTCTGGGCGGCGGTCGGCTTTCATCCCCACGAGGCCGGTGGGATGAGCGAGCCGGATATTGCTAGCCTGGGCGAGCTTACGGGACACCCGCGGGTGGTCGCTATCGGCGAGATTGGCCTGGACTTCTACCGCGACTACTCGCCCCGGGCGGCGCAGTTTCAGGCGCTGGAGTGGCAGCTAGCACTGGCGGCGGAGCTAGGCCTGCCGGTGATTATTCACTGCCGCCAGGCGGAAAGGGAGATGCTGCCCCGGCTCCGCGATTGGACCTCAGGCTACGAACCTTCCGGGGGAGAGCCCCCGGGGGTGATTCACTGCTTTAACAGTGACGCCGAAACTGCCCGGCAGTATCTGGAGATGGGCTTCTTTATCTCCTTCGGGGCCTATATCGGCTATCCCGCCTCTCGCCGGAATCACGGTGTGATAAGGAGTATTCCCCGGGACCGGCTGGTGGTGGAGACCGATTGCCCCTTCCTGCCGCCTCAGGACCGCCGTGGAAAGCGTAACGAGCCGGCCTCCCTGCCGCGTACGGTGGAGCTCCTGGCCGAAATCAGAGAGGTGCCCTCGGAGCAGGTCGCCCGGGAGACCACGGCCAACGCCCGCCGCCTGTTCCGCCTTCCCGGTGGTTAACCCTGTCCGCTTTGCTTTTCCGCCGGACTGGGTTAGAATGGCTGGGGTCTAAATAGGTCTGAGGAGCCAGTATAGTTATGGCTGAGTCGGGGCAGGAACTGGAGAAGGCAGCAGCCTCCGCTAAGCTGAGTTCTACCCTGGCGCTCGAAGGGAGCCCGGTGGCGGTGGCGTTTATGTCCGAGTCGCCTCAGGACTTAAGGCACTGGCGGCGTAAGGCGACGCTGTGTATCATGGTGCAGAGCGCCCGGCGCGGGGCTGCTTTCTACTGCTCCGGGAGCAGCATCGTCTGCGGCGGCCGGGCCCATCTAGGTATGGCGCCGTCCCCGGTGCGCGACCTGGAGGACTTTCTGGTGCGCCGGGAAAAGCTGGTCGCCTCGAAGGAAGCGGCCAAGCACTTACTGGACTTAGCCAGGGAACGGGCCCCCAATCTCGGTAGCTACCTCGCTTTCTCTCCGCTGGAAAAGGCAGCTTTCACCCCGGAGGTGGTGCTCTTCGTGGGGACGCCGCTTCAGATTGGCCGTATCCTGTTTCTAGATACCTTTGAGACCGGGGAAATTGATACCGTGCACGGGGAGCCGCTCTGCTCCGGGGTCATCGCCGCGCCGATTACCACCGGTAAAATCGGGATAAGCTTTCTCGATGCTGCCTGCCGAGCCTTCGGGCGCTATAAGCCCGAGGAGATGGTGGTCGGCGTGCCCTACGATAGACTGCCCCGCATCGTGGCCAGCCTGGAGCGGAGCGTGGCCGGCAGCGCTAAGTCTAACTTCGTTCTCAGGCTATTGCCCAAGGTTATCAACCCCGGCGGGTCGGCCGCCGGCTAGCCGGAGGCGCGTTCTTTAAGGCCCGCTTAGTGTCCGACCTCTTTAATCTGGTAGCGCAGCTTACCCACCGGCGCCGCCACCTCGACGATGTCCCCCTGGCGCCGGCCGATAACCGCCTTACCGATTGGCGAGGCTACCGAGATTTTTCCCTTAATCGGGTCAACCTCCCGGGGGCTCACCAGCATGTAGCGCAGTTCTTCTTCAGAGGCCAGGTCGAGGAGCACCACACTGTCCCCGGCGGTTACCTTAAGGGCGGTCTTTTTCTCCTGGTCGGCAATCCTCACCGACTTCAGGGTCTCTTCCAGCTCTCTGATTTGCCCTTCGATGTGACCGCGCTGCTCCCTGGCGGCGGCCAGGGGGGCGTTCTCCCGGAAGTCCTTGTCGGCGGCCGCCAGGCGTATATCTTCGATAAGCTGGGTGCTCTTATCCCTGAGGCCGTCGAGCTCAGCCTCAAGCTCGGCGTATCTCTCCGGCGTTAAGAGGATAGTCTCCGGTAGGTCGCGGTGGATACCGGGACGGGGTGCCTTTTTTGTCTTTTTAGCCTTGAGGTGGCTGGCGAGACTGCCCTTGCTCCAGCCCTGTTTCTTGGCGTAGACCAGGAAGCTACGCACCCTCTCCAGCTTGCTTAGGTAGTCGGCGTCGGAGAGTGTCAGCCGCTCGGCGTAGCTGGCGACGTCGGGGGGAGATAGCTCGGCGAAGGGCTTTTCCCAGCCGTACCAGCGGGTGAATTTATACACCTCGTTGTGGCTGGCCTGTCTCTCTTCGGGTGATAGGCTGGCCAGAAAGCGGGTTGCCGCCTCTTTCAGACTCAGGTTGTGATTCGTGTCCACTCGGCAGTCTCCTCGCATTAATCTATTTAGGCGCTCCCACCCCCGCTATTGTAAGGACTATTCGGGCTGAGGTCAATCTCCGTTGCCTGCCGGGCGGTCTTTCGGGTGGAAGGGGTGTCTTAAGGCTCGGGCGAAACGGGAGAGGGCGGCGTCACCCAGTATGCGCAGCAAACCGGCGCTGTGCCAGTCGAAGGAGAGGTCGCTGTCTCCGAGCAGGCTGTCGATAAGGCCGCGACTCTCTACGGTACGAAACAGGCCGTCAATCTGCCGGTCGCTTAAGCCCCGGTAGAACCGGCGTATCCGGTAGCCCTTCTTGATCTCCTGCCCCAGCCGCTGCTGCCAGCGGCGCTGGTAGCCGGCCAGCCCGGCCGCCGAGAGGTCGTTAGCGGCCAGTGCCTGGTGCAGGGTCTCGGCGGCGATGTCGGCGCACATCAGCCCGTAGTAGATACCGCCCCCGGTGGTCGGCTTTACCTGTCCGGCGGCGGTGCCCGCGATGAGCAGCCGGTCGTGATAGGTTCGGGCGAGCGGCTTTAAGGGAATCCGTCCGTAGCTTACCTCGGTCTCGGCCGGGGCTATCTTCCCC
>JAFGFP010000113.1 GCA_016931015.1 Dehalococcoidales bacterium | reverse complement strand
TAGCGAAGCTCATGTCCATGACGTTGGCGGGGTGCCCTTCGGCGGCGGCCAGATTAATCAGCCGCCCCTCCCCCAGCAGGTATAGGTGGCGCCCGTCTTTTAGGGCGTGCTCGTCGACGGACTGCCGGATGCGCCGTTTGCTTTCGGTCATGTTTTCCAGGGCCGGGATATTAATCTCGACGTTAAAGTGCCCGCTGTTGGCCAGGATGGCCCCGTCCTTCATGACCTTGAGGTGGGCTGCGTCGATAACGTGCTTATCGCCGGAGACGGTAATGAGCACGTCCCCTATCTCGGCGGCCTTCATGAGCGGCATGACCTGGTAGCCGTCCATGACCGCTTCCAGGGCGCGGGTCGGCTCGACCTCGGTGACTATCACCTGGGCACCCAGCCCCTTGGCCCTTAGAGCGATACCGCGTCCGCACCAGCCGTAACCGCAGATGACCACCTTCTTCCCGGCCCACAGGATATTGGTGGCCCGGGTAATGCCGTCGATGGTGCTCTGGCCGGTGCCGTAGCGGTTGTCGAAGAGGTACTTGGTCTGGGCGTCGTTTACGGCAATGATGGGATACTTGAGCTCGCCCGAATTGGCCAGGCTGCGCAGCCGGATAACGCCGGTGGTGGTCTCCTCGGTGCCGCCGAGGACGTTCGGGAGCAGGTCTTGCCGCTTACTGTGCAGCGTGGCCACCAGGTCGGCGCCGTCGTCCACGGTAAGCTGAGGCTCGTTGTCCAGGGCGGTGTTGATGTGTTTATAGTAG
Source organism: Dehalococcoidales bacterium (assembly GCA_016931015.1). Lineage (GTDB taxonomy): Bacteria > Chloroflexota > Dehalococcoidia > Dehalococcoidales > UBA5760 > UBA5760. The sequence continues at coordinate 2,964 of JAFGFP010000113.1, read as the reverse complement.
GTCGTCTCGTCCTCACCCTTAATGGCGTTGGTCGGGATACCGTACTCCACCAGGGCGGCGGCGGTATCGTCCTGGGTGCTTAAGGGATTCGAGGCGCAGAGAACGACCTGAGCGCCCCCGTCCTTCAGGGCGAGCGCCAAATTAGCGGTCTCGGTGGTGATGTGGAGGCAGCCCGAGATGCGGATGCCCTTTAGCGGCTTCTCTCTGGCGAAGCGCTCCCGGATGAGCCTTATCACCGGCATCTCTCGTGCCGCCCAGGCGATTCGCTGCCTGCCGACTTCGGCGAGAGAGAGGTCTTTAACGTCATACTGTTTGGCTTGGGTCATCAGCTACTTCATAACTCCTTTCCCTTCTTCAATGACTAGCTTAAATGCCATATGTAGTTTAGCACATATCGGGTTGTCGGCTCTACAGTTGAGTTGTCGCCGCCCTCGAAAATGCGGCTTGATTAGCACCGGGTGGGAGGGTTACTCTTGAGGCTTTCTCGGTTTCCTCACCAGGGCTTTTAAGCTGTCGGCGTGTTTGATATATACCAGGACGGTCGGCCCCAGCACCGGAAAGAGGAGCCCCGGGTCGAGGAGATAGACCGTCACCAGCGAGACTCCCATCCCGACCAGCCTCCCCGGTATCTGGGTACCGATGACCGCGATTATCTTACGGATGCTGTCCGGGCGCCACCTTCCCTTGGTGACGTGCTCGGCGGCGAAGATGGTAAAGAGCATGGTGCCCCCCCAGACCCCCAGCGCGTACGGGTTCAGGGCGAGCAGGATACCCAGGAAGGAGGCAAACCCCGTGCCGCCATCCTTAAACTTAAAGCAGAAGGGGTAGTTATGCCCCAGGATGGTAAAGAAGCCGGCGATTATCAGGGCCGGCGCCGGCTGGTAGCCCAGAAAGAGAAGCCAGCGGGCTAAGTAGATGGTGAGCAGCCCTTTTCCCAGGTCGACGAGCAGGATGGCAACCAACCCCAGGGCCGCCTGTTTCGGCGACCGTAGGCCCTGTATCAGGCCGTAGGCGTTCATGGCGCCGATTTTGTGGGAGCCCTCGAGCCTGATGTCCCGGCCTACCATACCCTTGGTGGCGAAGTAGGCGGTGGGTATCGAGCCGATAAGGTAGCTAACGGCGGCAATCAGGACTAGCCAGGGGTTACCTGCTCCGGGGTTCATGGCTAAAAAGCTTATAACCTCTAATTTGATTTCAGACTGGCTCCCAGCCAGGACAGCACCTCGGCTAGTACCGGCTGGTGGTTGGCCCTGGTAACCTCGACCAGCTTCACCCCGGGGCGCTGCTTAACGGCGTCGGCCCAGGGGTGCGAGCTTGACATAATAGTAGCCAGGAGCGGCTTACGGCGCTCTAGCAGGCTGAGGACGGCTTTCTTAAAGCTCTGGGAGAAGAGCTCCATCTTACCGATTTCATCGATGATGACCAGGGGGCGGTCTCTGGCGGCCCTCTCAAGGGCGGATACCCCCACCCGCTCCAGGCCGGCAACGTCCACACCGTACTTACTTACCCGGTAGGGACTGCGGATATCGATGTGGGCCAGGATCGCCTCGGCACCGTCTAAGGTAATCAGCTTAAAGCCTTGTCTTGAGCCGCCGCTCCGTATCTCCTCGGTGTAGAAGCCTCCGGCTTTATCCCCCGCAGCGGCGACTACCTGTTTAATGAGGCTCGTTTTGCCCGTGCCCGGTCGCCCGGTGAGCAGATAGACTTGTTCCATCGCTCTGGTCTTATCCTAAGACTGAGCCGGTGCCGCCTTGCTCTTCTCTTCCAGCTTCTTTTTGCGGCGGCGGTGCTTCAGGGTGGCCACTCTTTTTCGCTTGTTCATAGTTAGTAATCATAACCCAAACCGGCCCCCGCTGTCACCCCCGCCCCTGGTCGGCAAAGCAGCGAACGAACCTGGCGATGGAGCGGTCGTAGGTCTTCTCTACCTCCGGGGGGAAGACACAGGCGGGAAGCTCCCCGAACTTCAGGTGGTACTGGATGCACTCGCAGCACTTACCCTTGCGGGGACACGGTTCATAGGTGCAGGGGCACCGGGCTTTGTTAGCTTCGAGGTTGCATTCCACCGGTGGAACCTCTAAAGGTAGCGTTTTCTTATCTCGGTTGACAGCTCAGCCAGTAGCTCCAGGGCGCGCTCGGCCGGTGCCTCGCTGGTCAGGGTTGCCAGGCCGCAGCTCGGGGTAAGCAGCCCCTGGGCGATTAGCTGCTTAAAGGGGACGCCCTGCCGGGTAAAGGGGGCTATGGCCTCTTCCAGACGCTCCCTGAGGCTGGCTACCGACTCCTTACCTATCGACTCCTCATCGGTGGGGATAATCCCCCAGGCGATAGCCCCGCCCCTGTCCAGGAAGCGCTTGGTTTCGGCGGGGTAGATACTAAGCGAGTCGGCGTAGTTATAGGTATCGAAGCTCAGAATATCGACGCTGGTCGCCAGCAGAATCGACCAGTCGGTGTTACCGCAGCAGTGGACGCCCGAAAGCCCGCTGATGCCGCTAAAGACCTCTTCCAGCAGGCTGATAACCTGCTCCTTGGTAAGCAGAAAGCCGACGGAGCCGAAGGCGGCCATGTACGGCTCGTCAACGAAGATAATAGTGTTCTTCGAGATTCGGCTTAGCTCTTTCTCCTGCCAGCTCGCCTTCAGGCGTAGTAGCTTGGCGACCACGTCGCCCAGCGTCTCGTCGTAGATTATGGGGCGGCGCTCTTGGTCGGTGACCGTCATGCCCCAGGTGACCGGCCCGGTTACCTGGCCCTTCACGGCGCGCGGCGTAAGGCCGTCCCCGTCGAGGAGGCCGTAGAGACCGGAGGCGTGGTCGGGGCTAATGGGGTATTTGGTAAGGTCGTTCCCCAGGTAAGCGGTATAGAACTCCTCAAGCGGCTTACTCAGGTCAATATTGCTCTCGGCGAAGATTCTTTTCGCTTCGCTATCCACCACCAGCCCGGGAAAGCCCTCGCTGTACTGGACGTTCATGT
>JAFGFP010000112.1 GCA_016931015.1 Dehalococcoidales bacterium | reverse complement strand
TGCGGTGCTTCTTTACCTGCTCGATTTCCCGCTCGAGGTGCTGAATCTTACGCCGGATGAGACGGCGGTCGGTCTCAAGCTGAGACTCTCCGGGGCCCCGGGTGCCGATGCCCCCACCCAACCTCTCCAGGTGGCTCCACTGTCCCACCAGACGCGGCAGAAGGTACTGATGCTGAGCCAGCTCCACCTGTAATTTCCCCTCGCGGGTATGCGCCCGCCTGGCGAAGATATCCAGTATCAGGGCGGAGCGGTCGATTACCTTGACCCCCAGAATCTCTTCCAGGTTCCGCTGCTGAATCGGAGAGAGCTCGTCGTCGAAAACGACCACGTCGTAGCCGGCCCCGGCCTTCAGAGCCAGGAGCTCGTCCAGCTTACCCCGACCGAGATAGTGCGTCTTCGAAGGCACAGGTAATCGCTGGATTAGCCTCCCCACCACAGTAACGCCGGCCGTACCCGCTAGCTGCGCCAGCTCCTCTATCGAGTCCTCGGCCGACCATCCACGGTTACTCCCCTTACCGGCCACCGCCACCAGGAAGGCCCGCTCCGGGACTGACCTTGTTACCACCGTGCCTCTGGAAATAGCGCTCCCCTCGTAACTTTATGTTAAGTAAGCTCTGGTCTTCCCCAAACCGGCTTTGCGGTCGCGCCATTCAGCCAGACGCGACAGGCCCTTAACCAGACTGGCATCGGGGATAGTCAGCGACAGCCGGACATAGCCCTCGCCGTTTTCACCGTAGCCCACCCCCGGCGTCACCACGACCCCTACCTGCTCCAGCAAGTCGTCGGTAAACTCCACCGAGGTGTACCCCTGGGGGACCCGGGCCCAGATGTAGAGGCCGCCCTTAGGGGGCGTCACGCCGAGCCCCATACTTTTCAGCTTATCAATAACCAGGTCGCGCCGCCGCTGGTAGCGGGCATTCTGCTCTCTAATCGAGTCCTGGGGTCCGGTCAGGGCCTCGACGGCGGCGTACTGGATAGCCTGGGGAATCCCCGAATCCAGGTTCGACTTAACCCGGCTCAAGGCATCCACCATGGCGGCGTTACCCACCATCATGCCGATGCGCCACCCCGTCATGTTGTAGCCCTTGGAGAGCGAGTGGAACTCAACCCCCACCTCCTTGGCCCCTTCGGCCTGCATAAAGCTCGGCGGCTGATAGCCCTCGAAGGCAACCTCGGTATAGGCGGCATCGTGACAGACGGCAATCTCGTAGCGGCGGGCCCAATCAACTACCCGCTGGAAGAATTCGAGGTTAGCTATTGCCCCGGTGGGGTTATTGGGGTAGTTGAGCCACAGAAGCTTGGCCTGCTTCAAAATATCATCCGGGATAGCCTCTAAATCGGGTAAAAAGCCGTTTTCCTCCCTGAGGGGTACATAGTAAGGACTACCGCCGGCCAGCATGGTGCCCCGGGAATACGGGGGATAGCCGGGGTCGGGTACCAGGGCCAGGTCGCCGGGGTCGATAAAACAGAGGGCGAGATGAACGATGCCCTCCTTCGCCCCAACGAGGGGTAAGACCTCCTTATCCGCATCAAGGGAGACATTGAAGCGCTGCTGGTACCAGGTAGCTATCGCCCGGCGTAGCTCAGGCAAGCCCTCCGTCTCCGGATAGCGGTGATTCTCCGGCTCCTGGGCCGCCTGACACAGACGGTTAATAATACGAGGCGGCGTGGGAATATCGGGATCGCCAATCCCGAAGCTGATTACCTCCTCACCCTTAGCCTTCTTTTCGGCAATCTTCCGGCTAATCTCCACGAAGAGATAAGGGGGTAATTTATCCATTCTTTGTGAAAGTCTCATCTATACCTCACCTAACCATTTTCCAGTAAAGACCATTTCGGCAGGGCCGCCGAGAAATACCTCCCCCGACCCATCCCAGGCCACGCTAAGCACCCCGCCCGGCAGCCTTATCGCCACGCCGGGGTCTACCAGGTCGAGTAACTGCGCGGCTACGGCCACGGCGGCCGCCCCACTGCCGCAGGCCAGGGTCTCCCCAACCCCTCTCTCCCAGACCCGGGCTTCTATCTCTCCCCGGCTGAGCACCCGGGCAATTTCTAAATTCGTCCGCCGGGGGAATATCCGGTGGTGCTCCACCAGAGGCCCCAGCTCCACCAGCGGGAAATCAGCCACCGGCTGAGTAACGAAATGAACGGCGTGCGGGTTGCCCATAGAGACGAAATTAAGCCCCAGCTCCTGACCGGCTACGGTAATAGTATAGCCCGGCATTGACTTTATGTCAACTAAACCGACGCCATCCCCTACCGAGACCGGAATATCCTCGGCCTTAAAGCGGGGGGCTCCCAGGCTGACCTGGATTTCCGGCGTCCCGCCCGGCTTTTCCCGAACGCGGGCGCTCCTTACTCCGGCTATCGTCTCAATGGAGACCTCCCTATCTCCACCACCCGTCACCAAACCCCTATCGAGAGCGTAGCGTACCAGGCAGCGCAGCCCGTTACCGCAGGCCTCCGCTTCGGAGCCGTCGGCGTTAAAGATGCGCATGCCGATATCCGCCGTCTTCGAGGGGAGCAGGAGTAGCAAGCCGTCGGCACCGACCCCAAAGCGCCGGTGACAGATAGCCACGGCCAATTTAGTCCAATCACGCTCCGCATCAGTAGCCTCTACCAGGACAAAGTCATTCCCGGCGCCTTGAAGCTTGGCAAAATTCATCGGTGACTGCCTCCGTAAACTGCGTTACTAAATCCATGATTTCCCCCACCACTCCCTCACTACCGATAGCAAACCACCTGATTCTGGCATCGCCTGGCCGAAACCAGGCATACTGCTGCCTCACAAAGCGGTGAGTCTCCGTTTTTATCTGCCGGGTAGCCTCATCCAGGGTAAGCTCGCCCTTAAGGAAGCGGCCCACCTGTCGGTAGCCAATACCAGACATGGCGGGCAGGCTTAAGGGGTAACCCATATCAAGCAGCCCCTTTACCTCGGCCACCAAGCCCTGGGCCATCATATCATCAACCCTTAGGTCTACTCTACGATATAGCTCTTGCCTCGGTGCCGTCAAACCGATAATCAAAGTTCTAAATGGCGGTTTCTTTTTACGCTTAAGCTGAGAGAAGGGCACCCCCGTGCTCCGGTAGACCTCAAGCGCCCGGATAACACGGCGGATGTTGTGCGGGCTAATCCGCTGCGCCGCCGCCGGGTCGACCTCGGCGAGCTCCCGGTAGAGCCCGGCCCCACCCCCGGCCACCGCCCTGTCCTCCAAACGGCGTCTCAGCTCGGGGTCGGGGGCTACCCGGGGTATCTGCCAGCCCTCCACCAGCGACCAGACATACTGACCGCTGCCGCCGACCAGTAAGGCCAGTTTGCGGCGCTCCTGAACGTCACTAATCGCCTGATAGGCCATCTCCTGATACTGCGCCAGACCGAAGTCTTCGTCAGGGTTGATAACGCCTATCAGGTGATGGGGGACGAGAGCCAACTCCTCGGGGCTCGGTTTAGCCGTGCCGATATCCATGAAACGGTATACCTGCCGGCTGTCGGCGCTGACTATCTCCCCACCCAGGACCTCAGCCAGCCTTATCGCCAGCCGGCTTTTCCCGATTGCCGTAGGCCCGACTATGACTACCAGATGGTTCATGTCACTCAGAACTTTTAAGCGTCGCGGCCAGCTTGGTGATGCTGATGAACTGGTCGGCTTTCAGGCTGGCACCCCCGACCAGGGCCCCGTCTATCTCGGGCTGATCCATAAACTCGACGGTGTTGTCCGCATTAACGCTGCCCCCGTAGAGGATGCGTACCTCTTCGGCTGCTGCCTCGGTATAGAGCCGGCCCAGGCTGCGGCGGATAAAGCCGATAGTTTGGTTCGCCTGCTGACCGCTGGCCGCCCGGCCGGTGCCGATTGCCCACACCGGCTCGTAGGCGACCGTCAACTCTTTAAGGGAGCCGATGCCGGCCAGGGACAGGGTAAGCTGCTCGCCGACGACCTCTTCGGTCCGTCCCGCCTCGTTATCCTCCAGCCTCTCCCCGACACACAGAATAGGCTTCAAGCCGACCTTCAGGGCCGCCTTAATCTTCTTATTAACGACCTCGTTAGTCTCGTTAAAATACTGGCGCCGCTCCGAGTGTCCCAGGATGACAAACTCACACAGCTCGGCCAGCATCAGCGGCGAAATCTCTCCGGTGTAGGCACCCTTTTCCTCGAAATACAGGTTCTGGGCCCCCAGTTTTATCGAGCTACCCTTGATTATCTCCCGCACCGGAGCCAGGGAAACGAAGGGCGGGCAAATCACCTTGTCGACGCTAGTGATGGCTTCCAAGCCCGCCTCGAGGTCACCAAGGCAGATACCGGCCGGGCACACCACCCGGTCGACATCGGCGGCGGCAAGAATGCCGCCGTGCATCTCCCGCACCAGCTTTAGAGCCTCGCTTACCGTGGTATTCATCTTCCAGTTACCGGCAATCATCGGGGTGCGCATACTATAACCTCCTAAGCACCGAACTTACTTAATTTCAGAGCGTGGGCCATGGCCAGGGGCATAATCTGGGTAGCCGGGAAGTGCCCCAGACCACCGCCGAGACAGGCCGTCTCGGAGAACTGGTTGGCGCTATCGGGGCGGCACCAGCGGGAACAAAGCAGCACCGGTACCGGGTGCCAGCTGTGGCCCTTGAGCAGCGCCGGGGTCGAGTGGTCCCCGGTAACAACCATGACTTCGGGAGCAAGCTCCATTAAGCCAGGTAAGGCCTTATCGAAGTCCTCGATAACCCTGACCTTACGCTCGAAGTCGCCGTCCTCGCCGGCGCTATCACTCCACTTCACGTGGAGAAAGAAGAAGTCGTAGTCGTTGTAGCGCTCCTTCAGGGTGGCAAACTCGTCTTCGAGACTGCTTCCCGTCTTGAGAACCTCCATGCCCACCAGCCGGGCCAGCCCCCGGTACATGGGGTAAACCGCAATCGCCGCCGGCTTCAGCTTGCCGAGCTTGCCGATATCGGGTAGCTCGGGACGCGGCGAGAAGCCGCGCAGGAGAAGCGCGTTGGCCGGATGCTGCCCGGCCAGGGCCTTCCGCGCCCGGGCGATAAACTCATTAGCTACCTCCGCCAGACCAGCCGCCTCAGGCTTTAGGGCGGTTACCGGCTTCGGAGCCACCCCAATCTGCTGCGGGTCGGAGTCGGTGACCCCAGCGCTGAGCCCCTCGCCCCTGAAGACGGCGATAAAGCGGTGCTCCCTTACCGGACGCACCAGGACTTTAACATTATTAACCATCATGCCGTCGAGGAGACGGCACAGCTCGACGCACTTTTCATTCGAGATACGCCCGGCGCGGCGGTCGGTAATCAGCCCGGCCTGGTCGGCGGTAGCGAAGTTCCCCCGGGCGGCGATATCGCCCGGCTCCAGCTTGAAGTCTATGCCGACCGCCTCCAACGCCCCGCGCCCAATAGTAAACACCAGCGGGTCGTAACCGAATAGGGCCAGGTGTCCCGCTCCGCTGCCCGGTGTTATTCCCGGGCTCACCATCTCGGCCAGACCGGAGACACCCTCAGTCGCCAGGCAATCGAGGTTGGGCGTCAGGGCTGTCTCCAGCTCCGTCTTGCCGGTCTCGGGATGGGGTAAGCCGCCCAGGCCGTCGAGGACCAGGAGGACAATCTTAGCCGGCGAAGGCTGACTTAAGCTCTTAATCAATTCCAGACTGTCCACGACTAAGCCTCCTTGTCCGGGAGCACTTCGATGCCGGGTAACACCTTACCGCTCAAGAAATCGAGCGAGGCCCCACCCCCGGTAGAGACGAAGCTCATGCGGTCGGCGAGACCCATCTCAGCCACGGCATCGGCCGTAGAACCACCGCCGATAACCGTGGTCGCCTCAAGGCCAGCCAGGAACCGGGCCAGGGCCTTCGTCCCCTGGGCAAACTGGGGTATCTCGTAGATACCCATCGGGCCGTTCCAGAAGACAGCCTGGCACTTGGCTAAAGCCCCCTGAAAGCTCTTAATAGTCTCGGGGCCGATGTCCACAATCCGCCTGTCATCAGGGATACCCTCGATAGAGACCACGCTACCCTCGGCTTCGGGGGTAATCTCGCCGGTAACGACCACATCGAGCGGCAGCATCAAGGTCACCCCGCTCTTTTCGGCCCGGGCCAGTAGCTCGGCCGCGGTAGCCACCCTATCAGCCTCAAGCAGCGACTTCCCAATACGGTAGGCCTTAGCCTTTAAGAAGGTAGCCGCCATGCCACCCCCGACCAGGATATAGTCTACCTTAGCCATAATGTTCTCTATCATGCCAACCTTATCGCTCACCTTGGCCCCACCCAGCAGCGCCGCCAGGGGGCGGGGCGGGTCTTTCAGAATACGCCCCAGGTTTATCATCTCCTGCTCAAGAAGCAGCCCCGATACCGCCGGCAGATACCGGGTAACGCCGACCACCGAGGCGTGAGCCCGATGAGCGGTACCGAAGGCGTCATCAACATAGATGTCGGCCAGCTTGGCCAGGGCCTGAGCGAAGGCGGCATCGTTTTTCTCCTCCTCCGGGTGGAAGCGGAGGTTCTCCAGAAGCAACACGTCCTCGTCCTTGAGCCCGGCCACCGCCGCCTCGACCTCGGGGCCGATGCAGTCCCGGGTGGTAGCTACCGGCCGCCCGATAAGCTGAGACAGGCGCCGGGCAACGACCGCGAGACGCAGCCCCTCCACCACCCCACCATCGGGACGACCCAGGTGAGAGCAGAGGATAAGCCTGGCCCCCCGCCCGATAAGATACTCAATCGTGGGCAGCGCCGCCCGGATGCGGCCGTCATCCATAATAGCCCCCGCCTCATCGAGGGGAACGTTAAAATCCACCCTTACCAGGACCCTCTTACCACCGACCTCGATGTCTCTAACGGTTAGCTTGCTCAACCTTTCCTCCGTGACTGTATCAGACTCATCTCATAGAGAAGTCTACTACATTATCAGACCGACGGCAAACCGATAACCGCTATGTAGAATGACATCTTTTAGCAGATTTATTGCCAGTAGTCC
>JAFGFP010000111.1 GCA_016931015.1 Dehalococcoidales bacterium | reverse complement strand
CACGGGGTTAACATCGAGTACACGAGCGACGTTACCATTGAGATTATCGCCCGCTACGATACCGGCACCCCGATGGCTGAGGCGCAGGTAGTGGTCTACGCTCCGGATGAGCCGAATACCCCGTGGCTCACCGGCGTGTGCGATGAAGAGGGCCGCTTCAGCTTTACCCCCGATACCTCGCGGCCCGGCATCTGGGACGTTCAGGTGCGCTTGGCGGGACACGGGGGTATCATTCACGTCCCCGTTGGGGAGACTACGGTTGCGGAAGGGGGTGGCGGCCTTAGCCACCTTCAGATTGGGCTGATGGCGGCCTGTGTCGTCTGGGGAAGTGTGGGCACCGCCCTCTATTTTTCGCGGCGGAGAAAAGCCTGATGCATATCCCCGATGGTATCCTGCCGCTATCGGTAACCGGCGCCGGCTACGGGGCGACCGCGTTTACCACCTGGTTTTCGATTCGTAAGATTAGGCAGAAGGAAGACCCCCGGCGGGACGTCCCCAAGGCCTCGCTCTTGACGGCGGCCTTCTTCGTTGCCTCGTGGATTCATATCCCCATGCCGCCGACCAGCGTGCACCTGGTGCTCAACGGTCTCCTGGGGGCCCTTCTGGGCTACTACGCCTTCCCGGCGATACTCATCGGGCTCTTCTTTCAGGCGGTCATGTTCGGGCACGGCGGCCTGACTACCCTGGGGGTTAACGCCATGATAATGGGGCTGCCGGCCATAGTCGCCCATTACATCTTCCGCCTGCGCAAACGGGGTGGGGAGAGCCAGCGGAAGACCGGCGTCTTCGGTTTTCTCTCCGGGGCGTTGGCCATGGGCATCTCGGTAGCCATGTTTGTCGTTATCCTGCTCACCAACCTGCCCGCCGAGATTAATGTGATCAGCGAGCGGGCGGCGATATACGCCCTGGCTATAGCTCACGTGCCCCTCATCTTCATCGAGGGGGCGATTGCGGCCCTGATAACCGTGTTTCTGAGGCGGGTGCGGCCGGGGATACTGGACGGCGTATGAGACTTCTCATCGACGAATATACCGGCCTGGAATCACCTTTACATCGCTGGGACCCCAGGTATAAACTGGTCGGTCTGGTGACCCTGGTCTTTGCCTTTTCCTTCGTCCGCGACCTGCGTATGCTCCTGGCCATGGCGGCGGTCACCATCACCGTATACGCCGTCTCCCGACTGCCGGCGACCTTCGTGGCGAAGCGCTTCCGCTACCCGTCCTTTTTCTTAGTAGCCATACTGCTGACCCTGCCCTTCCTCTCCGGGGAGAGTGTCATCGCCACCTGGGGGCCGGTTGCCGTGCATCAGGAGGGCTTGCTGGCCGCCATCCTGATTGCCACCCGTTTTACCTGCATTCTGATTATCGGCATGGTTCTCCTCGGCACTACGCCGCTACTGACCAATATCAAGGCCATGAGGTCTCTGGGCCTGCCGGACATCATGGCCGATATGGCGCTCCTTTCCTTCCGCTATCTTCAGGAGATAGGCCGGGACCTGCGGAACATGCAGACGGCCATGAGGCTGCGCGGTTTTAGGGCGCGCCGCCTCAGCCGGAGGGGGCTTAAGGTGTTGGCCTGGCTCGGTGGGAGCCTGCTGGTCTATAGCTACGAGCGCTCCGAGTCAATCTACCGGGCTATGATTCTGCGCGGCTATGGCCATGCCCCGCCCCCCAAACACGAGTTTCAGGCCAGCAGCCGGGATACCCTGATACTGGTCGCCGTCATTCTGGTGACGGTCGGCTTTATCATCGGAGATATTGCCCTTGGACACAATACCGCCGCCCTGCTACAATGATGTAGACTTGGCTAAAGGATTGGAGGCGATAGTGTCACCGGCCGGCTCTCCGGAAACCGTGCTTACCGTTTCCCGATTGAGCTTCTCCTACGAGGATAAGCCCGACGTCCTGAAGAGCCTCGACCTGGCGGTAACGGCTGGGGAGCGGGTGGGTATCATCGGCCCCAACGGCGCCGGTAAGACCACTCTGTTTCTCTTGGTCTGCGGCGTCCTGAAACCGGCCGCCGGGGACATTCAGTTGCTGGGTAAGCCGGTAGTGAGTGGCAAGTTTAACCCCGAGGTTGCTCTGGTTTTTCAGAACCCGGACGACCAGCTTTTCTGCCCTTCGGTGAAGGACGACGTCGCCTTCGGGCCTCAGAACATGGGCCTACCCAAGGAAGAGGTCGAGGCCAGGGTAACCCAGGCGCTGTCCGTCGTGGGCGGTAGTAAGCTCGCCCGGAGACCGGCCCATCACCTCTCCGAGGGAGAAAAGCGCCTGGTGACGGTCGCCGGGGTGCTCGCCATGCAGCCCAGACTGGTTATCTACGATGAGCCCAGCGCCAACCTGGACATCCGCTCCCGGCGTCGCCTGATCCGTCTCTTGCAGTCGTCACCGGAGACGGTTCTCGTCGCCTCCCATGACCTGGAGCTGGTGCTCGAGGTCTGCAGTCGGGTGGTGCTCATGGATGAGGGGGCTATCATCGCCGAAGGGAACCCGGCGGAGATAATGGGTGATGTATCACTCATGGAGGCCCACGGCCAGGAGAAGCCCCACTCGCTTATCCCCCACGCCGTACCGCATTAAACGGCTTAGGGTCTGCGGTTATGCTCAGTCCGCCTTGACGCCGTCCCAGGGGCCGCTCCAGTCTTCGCTATCGGCGTATTTCCAGAGGCCGGTGAAGGAGTTACCGTCTTGGGAGATGGTAAATTCGATCTCCCCGGCGTCCTTCGGCGGCGCGTAGCTGGGGCCTTCGGACCACATCCCGCGGAGCACGTTACCGGTTACCTCGCCCTCGGTGATGCCGTTTTCCCAGTCGTAGCTGCCGGTGACCTGGTCGCCGTCCTGACTGAGCGTTACCACGATATCGAATCCGCCGTAGCCGTATACGGAGAAGGTGCACTCCCAGACCCCCGTCCAGATACCGGACGGCCCTCCGCCGAGATAGGTCTGCGTTAGCATATCCCACTCATCGTCGATGGTCGCCGACCTTATGCCGAGCTGCTCGATGACGATGCTGGCCTGATGATGGGTTATCACCTGGGCTAGCGACAGGCCGCTGCGGTCGCCGTATCCCGGGTGACTGCAATCGAAGTCGAAGACGAAGAGCCAGCAGAAGGGGCATTTCCCGATGAGCGTCTCGGATAGCGTAAGGCTCGGCTCGATACCGTCGAAGCTGAAGGTGGGGCTGCTCCTGACGAAGTCCTCGGCCACCTGTCGGCTCATTTCTTGGGTTATCTGCCGGGCGGACACCGTTTCTTCGATCTCACCGTCCTTAGCGACGGTACCCTGCCAGTACCAGCCGCTTTCGGCGTTGGAGAGCTCTATCTCGTAGGCCGCCGTTTCCTGGGCGGCTAGCGGGTATGAGACGGTTACCAGCCACTGGCCGTAGCTGTAGTTGTAAGTGGCTGTCCCCTCTGCCGCCGGCTCGGTAGCCTCGTCTTCCTGCCAGGCTGCGTCTTCCGGCGGCGCGCTTTCCGGGTTATACTCCCGTAGGTACTGCAGTAAGGCGTCCCGGGCCTCGGCGGCGCTATCTACGGTGGTATCCGCCGGCGGAGATTCCGGGGCGGTTTCGGGTTGGGTGGTGGCGGGTGGTGTCGGTTCTGAGGAGGACGTTGGCGGCGTTTCAAACCACTGGCTACAGCCGCCGAGTAACAGCGCTAAAAAGAGTGTCGCCAGGATTAACGGATAGAACTTAGTGCCGGGCATTCTTCCCCCTATCGTTTTTCAAGCCGTACCTATGCTGTTAGAAGTTGAACTGATTAGGTAAGGCGGGTAACGCCTTTCCGTCTAGTTAATATTGTACCATCACCAGCGCCGGAGTCAATGACGTTTCCCGACACGCTGCTTTTTCGATGGGGTATAACGGCACCGTTCGGCCCCAGCAGGGAGAATAGCTCCTGTCGGTCGATCTCCAGGTCGATGCCTTTTACCGCGACCAGCTTGTTATAGGCTTTTCTGAGACCGATGGTTTGTACTGCGTGCATGCCTTGGCTCCAGTATAAGCCCTTTATAACCCAGGGAGTGCTTGTATTCAATAGCGGTTTCGATGGAATGGCGGGGGCCGGTTACGCGATTATTCGCCGGTAGCTTACCTGCCTCAGTATTTCGAGGCCCCTATCTCCTCCATCCGGCCGGTGACGTTAAAGACGACGCGCTCGCAGATGTTGGTTACCCGGTCGGCGCTGCGCTCCAGATTGTGGGCTACCCAGATGAGGCGGGTGGCCCGGGTGATGGTCTTGGGGTCCTCAATCATGAAGCTGAGTAGCTCTCTAAAGACCTGGGTGTAGAGATGGTCTACTTCGTCGTCTTCGGCCGCAATCTGTTTGGCGGCTTCGGCGTCGCGGTCGACCAGGGCCTGCAGGCTGCGGTGCAGCATATTGCTGGTATTCTCGGCCATGCGGGGGATATCGATAAGCGGCTTTAAGGGCGGCTCGTTACCAATCATGATGACAATCTTGGCGATACCCTCGGCGTGGTCGCCGATGCGCTCCAGCTCGGTGATGATGCTGAGGACGCAGATAATGGTGCGCAGGTCGCTGGCCATGGGCTGCTGGGTGGCGATGAGCTCCACGCAATTCTCTTCGATCTCGAACCGCCGGCGGTCTATCATCTGGTCGTTATCGATAATCTCCTGGGCCAGCTTGAGGTCGCGCTGCTTGAGGGCGGTTACCGAGCGGTCGATGGCCTTCTCCACCATGCTGCCCATAGCTAAGACGTCGTTTTGTATCTCGCGCAGCCTTCTGTGGAAGATTGTTCTTATCTCCATAGCTCAAATCCCCCTTCGCTTGCTAGCCGAACCGGCCGGTGATGTAATCCTCGGTTCTCTTGTCCTGTGGTCGGCTGAAGATTTCGTTGGTCTCGGCGTATTCCACCAGCTCCCCCATCAGCAGAAATCCGGCCCAGTCGGAGACGCGGGCCGCCTGCTGCATGTTATGGGTCACGATAACTATAGTATACTGCTTTTTTAGCTCCTGCATCAGCTCTTCTATTTTCAGCGTCGATACCGGGTCCAGGGCGGAGCACGGTTCGTCCATGAGGATGACCTCCGGCTCGATGGCCAGCGCCCGGGCGATGCAGAGCCGCTGCTGCTGTCCTCCGGAGAGGGCCAGCCCCGATTTACTCAGGTCGTCCTTAATCTCGTCCCACAGGGCGGCGGCTCTGAGGCTCCGCTCCACCGTCTCGTTGAGGTAGGCCTTGTCTCTCCGCCCCAGCATCTTGGGGCCGAAGACAATGTTCTCGTAGATGGTCTTGGGGAAGGGGTTGGGCTGCTGGAAGACCATGCCCACCCTTTTCCGAACCTCGACCACGTCAACCCCGCTGGCGTAGATGTCGTTACCGTCCAGTAGGACTTCGCCCTGAAGCCGCGTATCGGGGATGACTTCGTTCATCCGGTTGAGCACCCTGAGCAGGGTCGATTTACCACAGCCAGAGGGGCCGATCATGGCCGTAATCTGGCGCTCTTTCATATTCAGGGAGACCCTCTTTAACACCTGATTCTCACCGTAGTAGAAGTCGAGGTGTCTGGTTTGCATCTTGGGGTCCATTTTAGCCTCCTCTCATCTTGGCCTGGAAGCGTTGTGATAGTAAGTTGGTGACGGCGTTGATGATGATAATTATGATAATGAGCACGGCTCCGGTGCCCATGGCTTTGTCGAAGGCGTTGGTGTCCATGGCCAGGTAGTAGAGGTGCAGCGACAGGGTGCGCCCCCCTTTGAGCAGCGAGGTGGGCATGGCGGCGCTGCCCCCCATGGTGACGTAAAGGCAGGCGGTCTCCTCGACGATGCGGCCGGCACAGAGGATGATGCCGGTGACGATACCGGGCATGGCGGCGGGTAAGACCACGTGCCGTATCGTCTGCCACTTGCTGGCGCCCATCGCCAGCGACGCCTCGCGGTAGGAACGGGGTACGGCCCTGATTGCCTCCTCGGTGGTGCGGATGAGGGTAGGCAGGAGCAGGCAGACCAGGGTCAAGGCCCCGGACAGGATGGAGAAATTAAAATGTAGCGCGGTTACGAAGAGGGCGAAGCCGAAGAGGCCGAAAACGATCGACGGCACCCCGGCCAGGGTTTCCACGGCGTAGCGCACCATGCGTGTCGGGCGGTTGTCCCGGGCGTATTCGGCGAGGTAGATACCGGCCCCTATCCCGGGGATGAGCAGTATCGCCAGGGTAATGCCCAAGAGATAGAGCGTGCCCACGGTCGCCGTGGAGATACCGCCCTCACCGCTCAGGCCGCCCTTTGGGGGCGTGATGAGGAATTCCATATTGACCGATGGCAGCCCCTGAATCAGCACGTAGAGGATGATGCCGAGGAGGACGGCCACGGTGATGGCCCCGCCTCCCCAGATAAAGACTTTGGCTATCTTTTGAACCGACTTAGGCGACATGGTGAGCTTTGAGCCCCCTCCTTAGGGCAAAGGTAGCTACCGTATTGAGCACCAGGATTATCAGAAAGAGGATAACCCCGGTGGAGAAGAGGGCGCTGCGGTGTATCCCGGAGGCGTACATTATCTCGACGGCGATGTTGCCGGTCAGGGTGCGCCCCTGGCTTAAGGGTGAGGTGGGGATTATCGGGGAGTTACCGATAACCATAATCATGGCCATGGTCTCGCCGATGGCCCGTCCCATGCCCAAAACGATGCCGGCCATAATGCCGGAGCGGGCGGCGGGCACCTGCACGTGCCATATCATCTGCCACTGGGTAGCGCCCATAGCCAGCGCCGCCTCTTTGTAGCCCTTGGGGACGGCCCGCAGGCTGTCCTCGCTGATGCTGATAATGGTAGGCAGCACCATGGCCGTGAGCACCAGTGAGGCGGCCAGGATGCTGAAACCGGAGCCGCCGATCTCGCGCACCGCGGGCACGATGAGCAGCATACCGACCAGTCCGTAGACGACCGAGGGGATGCCGACCAGAAGCTCTACCGCCGGTCTCAACAGGCGGCGCACCCGGAAGGAGGCCACCTCGGCGAGCAGAATGGCACAGGCGAGACCGATGGGGATAGCCAGCACCATCGAGCCCAGGGTCACCAGGATGGAGCCTACCGTCATGGGCAGGATGCCGAACATCTCCTGCCCCGGACGCCATTCGGTGCCCAGCAGGAAGTTATAGAGGCCGATTTCCTGTAAGGCGGGAGCCCCCTCCCGCATGGTGAAGATAAAGATTGCCCCCAGGATTACGAACGAAGCTGAGGCACAGATGAGAACGACGTGCTTGGCGGTACGGTCAACGACTACATGACTCGGCATCTATTCTTGTCTTTCCAGGTTACCTATTTTGAAAATTACGGCGGCTTACTAAAGATAACTGTTTAGTCTACCGATATATATCCCTCGTCTTCGACTATGCTCTGGCCTTCCGCACTCAGGCAGAAATCGATGAACTCTTTCACCAGCCCGCTCGGCGCTTCTTTGGTCAGGAAATACAGGGGGCGCACGATGGGGTAGCTCCCGTTCTTGGCGTTCTCGATAGTGCCGAGAACCCCGTCAACTGCCAGCGAGCTAACCGAGCCGTCGAGGTAGCCGAAGGAGAGAAAGCCGATGGCGGTCGGGGTGATGGACACGGTGGTCCTCACCGCGCCGTTCGACGGCTGCAGGATGGCGGTATTGGTGATTAACGTTTCGTCCATGACCAGTTCCTCGAAGGCAGTCCTGGTGCCCGAGCCTTCTTCCCGGGCAACGACGATGATATTCTCATTGGGGCCGCCGACCTGGCTCCAGTTAGTAATCTCCCCGGCGAATATCCGTCTTACCTCGTCCTTGGTCAGGCCGGTGACGGTATTCGAGGGGTGGGTGGCCAGGGCGATACCGTCGCGGCAGAGGAGGTGCTTAACCAGGGCCGGTTCGTCGGCTTTAAGCTCCCTCGAAGCGGCGCCGATGTCTAC
This sequence comes from Dehalococcoidales bacterium, assembly GCA_016931015.1. Taxonomy (GTDB): domain Bacteria; phylum Chloroflexota; class Dehalococcoidia; order Dehalococcoidales; family UBA5760; genus UBA5760. The sequence goes on along the minus strand of JAFGFP010000111.1, from coordinate 4,748 downwards.
CGTGCCGTCGCTGGCGGACTTGACGCCGACGCTGGAGCCGCCGCCCTGGATAGTGACGGTTACCTTGGGGTACATCTGGGTAAAGACATCGGCGAACCTCTCCGCTATCGGCTGAACGGTGGTCGAGCCGGCCTCGGTGATGCTCCCGGTAGGCCCGGCGGTATCGTGAGTCGCCGGCGTTCCGGCGCAGCCGGTAAGTACCGTAGCCCCGATTAACCCGGCGGTTATTAACAGTGTTAGCAGTTTTTTCATTGCTTACCTCCCGTCATTCCCCGTTATCCCCCGTTATTTCAGTTCTTTAATAAGAGACTCAACCTTTGCCTTAATCTGGTCTCTTATCCGGCGTACCTCTTCGATTGGCGCTCCTTTGGGGTCGCTGAGCTGCCACTCCTCGGTGGTCACGAAGCTGGCGGGGCAGACCTCAGCGGCCTGGCAGCCCATGGTAATCACCCGGTCGGCCTTTTCCAGCATCTCCAGGGTGAGCGGCTTGGGGTGCTGGTTTCGGATGTCAATGCCAACCTCGCTCATGGCGGCAATAACGGTCGGGCTTATTTCGCGGGCCGGCTTGGTGCCCGCCGATTCGGAAGTCGCCTTACCCTGCGCCAGGTGATTGAAGAAGCCCTCAGCCATCTGGCTGCGGCCGGCGTTATGTATACAGACGAACAAGACCTCTTTCACCAAACAAAAAGCCCTAAACCACTACTTACGCCACCCGATAATAGCGTAACAGACGCGATTTAAGGCATGTTTAAGGGAAGGTTAAGATTTTGTTAAAATTTGTGGCTTTATTTTGCGGGCAGGCTGAAACTGAAGGTGGAGCCCTTCCTGGCCTCGCTCCGGGCCCGGATGGTGCCCCCGTGGGCCTGGATGATGTGCTTGGCGATGGCCAGCCCCATGCCCGTACCGCCGCCGGAGCGGGCCTTGTCCGCCTTGTAGAAACGCTCGAAGACATGGGGTAGGTCTTCCTGTGAAATGCCGATGCCGGTATCGGAGATGCTCACGGTCGCCGAGCCGTTCTCGACCTGGCTTGAGATTACTACCCGGCCCCCCTTCGGGGTGAACTTGAGAGCGTTGTGCAGGAGATTGGTGACCACCTGCCGTACCCGCTCCCGGTCGGCTACCACCGGGGGCAGGTCGGGGGCCGGCTCCAGGTCTACGGCCACCCCGCGTCTTTCGGCAAAGGGGGTGAGTTGGGTGACGACCTCGCGGGTAATCAGGTTGAGGTCTATCTCCTCCAGCTTGAGCTCCGCCTTGCCGCTCTCGATGCGCGATAGCTCGGTGAGCTCGGCGACTATCTGTGTCATCCGGTCTACCTCGCCGTCGACCCGGGTTAAGAAGTCCCGGGTCATCTGCTTATCGTCGATGGAGCCGTCCTTTATCGTCTCCACGATGGCCTTGATATTGGCCAGCGGCGTCCTCAGTTCGTGGGCGATATTTCCCACCAGCTCGCGGCGCATCGTTTGCAGGTTTCTCAGCTCGGTAAGGTCCTGGAACAGTACCAGGGCTTCGGTCAGCCGGTCGCCGACCAGGGGCAGCGCGATGACCCTGAGGAACCGCTTGCCTCTCCCGGCTTCGAGCTGGGCGGTCTGCTCGCGGGCAGTTTTGAGACACTTCTTTAACAGCTCGGCTATCTCGTAGTCGGGCACCACCTCGATAAAGTTTCGGCCCCGGGCTTTATCCGCCCGGAAGCCGAACAGCCTCTCGGCGGCGTGATTGGCGAAGGTGGTGTTACCTTCACTATCGGTCATAACGACCCCGTCCGCCATGCTGGAGAGGATGATAGCCAGCTTGCTTCTCTCCCCGGAGATACCGGCCACCAGGTTTTTCAGGCTCAGCGACATTTCGTTAAAGGCCCGGGCCATCTGGCCCACTTCGTCGCCGCTCCTAACCGGAATCTTGTGGTTAAGTTCCCCTTCGGCAATCTTCCGGGCGGCCCCGGTGACCTGCTTCAGGGGCTGGCTTATCGACCGCGAGATGAGCGCGGCGGCGAGCACGGCTAGCCCGGCGGTTATCCCCAGCGCCGCCATGATGGGTCTCGTGACGCCGCCCACCACGTCTTCCACCGTGGTCAGGGGCAGAGATACGCGGGCAACGCCGACGGTATCCCCCTGGCTGGTTACTACGGGCACCGCCAGATACATGAGCTGCTGTCCCAGGGTGGTGCTGTAGCGGGTGCTCTCCCCGAGGCCGGAGGCCAGGGCGTCGATTACCTCGGGGCGGTCGGCGTGGTTTTCCATGAGGTTGGGGTCTTCCTCGGAGTCACCCAGGACGGCACCGTTGAGGGCGATGATGGTGACCCTGGCCCCAATCTCATCTTCCAGGGTCTTAGCCAGGTTATCGGGCTCGTCCGGGGTCTCCGGGTCGGTAAGGCCCGGCAGGCTGGCTTGGGCGACCAGCCTGGCTTCGTTCTCAAGCTGGGCGCGCAGGTTGTCAATCTGGGTGTCTCGCGCCGAGTTTACCAGATACAGGCCCAGGAACCCGATACTGCCCAGGGTGAGTAACACGAGCAGCGTGGTGATACGCCACTGGATACTGCAGAACATGCTCACTCTTCCAGTTTGTAGCCGATTCCCCTGACGGTGATAAGGTATCTGGGCTTACCCGGGTCGGCCTCTATTTTCTCCCGGAGCCACCGGATGTGAACGTCGACCGTGCGGGTATTGCCCGCATAATCGTAGCCCCACACCTTCTCTAAAAGCTGCTCCCGGCTGAAGACAATCCCCTTGTTCTTGGCTAGGAAGGCCAGTAAATCGAACTCCTTGGGCGTCAGGTTTAGGATAGCGCCGCCGAGGCTGACCTTGCGCCGGGCGATATTGATGGCGAGGTCGTTGATTAGCATCACCTCGTTAGCGGGGGCCGGCGCGGGTTCTTTCATTTCGGCGCGGCGCAGCATTGCCCGGATGCGGGCCAGTAGCTCCCGCATGCTGAAGGGCTTGGTGATGTAGTCGTCGGCGCCGATTTCGAGGCCGACCACCTTGTCGATTTCCTCTTCCTTGGCGGTCAGCATCAGGATGGGCACCGTCATCTCCCGGCGCAGGATGCGGCAGACCTCGAAGCCGTCTATCCCGGGCAACATGATATCCAGGACGATGAGGTCGGGTCTTTCCCGGCGCGCTAGCTCCAGGGCCTTAGTGCCGTCGAGGGCGGTGACTACTTGATAGCCCTCCCTGGTGAAGTTATATTTCAGGACATCGACCAGGGTTTCGTCGTCCTCCACGGTGAGGATGGTCTTCCCGGTTGCCATATATTGAGTCCTTTACCGGCCTACTATACTAGTAGCATATCACAGCCGGGGGGTATGCTCAACGGAGACGAGGGTTTGCCTTGTGTTAGGCATGAACGGGGATATGCCCGCTCTAAGCGGGCAGGGTTGGCTAAGTAGTAGGCCATCATGCCTAGTCCGAATGAGGCTGGCCTTAAGGGGTAGCTCATAGTATAATTGATATATTAGACTTGGCAATACTTATCGGGGGTAAGCTATGAAAAGGTTATCGATAATAATCACCGCAGTGATAGTCGCCGTCCTGGTGCTGGCTACCGGGTGTTTCCTGCTGCCGGAGGGAGTCACCCTGCCGGAGGAAGAAACACCATCGGAAGAGACGCTGCCGGAAGAAACGCCGACGGCTGGTAACCAGACCCCCACGGCCTTTATTGATGCCATCACCCCGCCGACGGCGGCGGCCGGCGATGAGGTCAGGCTTCAGGGACACGGTACCGATACCGACGGGACTGTCGTCGCCTACCGCTGGCGCTCGAGTATTGACGGGCCGCTGGGTGTTGAGGCGTCTATGGCTACTAACGGGCTCTCGGTGGGGGAGCACGATATCTTCTTTAAGGTTCAGGATAACAACGGTGGCTGGTCGGAGGAGGTGGTAGGCAGCGTGGTTATTACCCCGGCGGAGGCCCCGGTTCCCCTGGAAATTGTTTCCTTTACCGCCACCGCCGATACCATTAACCTCGGTGATACGACCACGCTCGGCTGGGAGGTTACCGGCGCCGATGAGGTTACCATCGAGCCGGACATCGGTATAGTCGCCCGGGTCGGTACCATCGACGTGTCGCCGGAGGTGACCACCAGCTACATGATGACGGCGACACGGGGCACTCAGACCGAGCATGAGGTGGCCAAGATTACCGTTTTGTTGCCCAACAGCTATTCGGAAACTCTTACCGCGGTACCGTTGGAGACCACCGGTATCTTCGACGGCAGCCCGCCGATGGTGTGGCCGCCCGGCTCTGGTCTCTCGGTTGGTGACTACAACGCCGATCTCTCCATGCAGGGTTTCGCCAGCTTCGATATCTCGACTATTCCCGAGGACGCCGTCATCACCAGCGTCGAGGTGGACTTTTCAGCTTACAGCGGTGTCGGCGGTAATCCGTTTGCCGACCTCGGCTGTCTCCGGGTGTACCTGCAAAACTTCGGCACCCTGGACAGCGGGGACTTCTTTACCGGCACCCCGACCGGTGAAATATTGAAATACTGCTCGGAGGCCGAGATTGTGCCCCACGAGAGTGCCAGCGTCCGTGACGCCCTGCAGCATGCGGTCGGGCACGACCGCTTCCAGGTACGCTTTCAGTTTAACGAGCTGGATTCTAACCACGACGGTAGCCAGGATTACATCCACTGGGACCCTGAAGAACTGGTACTTAATATCGAGTATGAGTCGTATGAGTAGCTGACCTGCCCCGTGGCAAGGGGCTTAGTTTACATAACATCAGGTGACTCTGATAAAGTGGGAGCCGGACGT
>JAFGFP010000110.1 GCA_016931015.1 Dehalococcoidales bacterium | reverse complement strand
TCTTCCTGGGCACCATGCTGGCCACGGTGTTCCTGGTCAGGGAGTCACCGGGTAGCGGCGGCCCCCGGCCGTCTCTAAAGTTAGTCCTGACTAAGACCTTCCGGATTGATGCTCAGGCAAATCCGGACTTCATCCGCTTCGTACTCTGCCGCCTCTTTTTCGTTATTCCGCTGACCGCTTTCCAGGCGTTCGGGCTATACTTCTTCCGGGACTACCTCGGTGTTGCCAATCCGGCGGCCGTCATGGGTAACTTCACCTTGATATCATCCATGTGTATGCTCGGGGTGGTCTTTCCCGCCGGGCGCCTCTCCGACAAATCAGGGCGGCGACCCGTCGCCCTGGCCTCGGGAATCATCGGGGCCCTGGGCATCGGACTCCTCTTTTTCTTCCGTAGCTACCAATCCATCCTGACCAGCGCCATATTGATGGGCATCGGCTTCGGCGGCCTCATGAGCACTAACTGGGCGCTGGCGGTAGACGTTGTCCCCAGGGACGAAGCCGGGAGGTACATCGGGCTCACTAATCTGGCTTCGGCCGGCGGCTCGGCCCTGGCCCGCCTCAAGGGGCCGATGATTGACTTCCTTAACGCCCGTCGCTTCGGTCTGGGCTACACCGCAATGCTGGCGACATCTTTCGCCTCCCTCATCGCCAGCTCGGTGCTACTATGGGGGATTAAGAAACGGTAGCGGCGGTATCCAACCCCGAGAGCCGATCCAGGCGATAAAGCCATAGGAAAGGGTCCTGCCCGCAAGACACGCCAGATAGAACCGCCCCAGCGGGAAACGAGTGGCCCCGGCGGCGATACCCACCAGGTCGAAGGGGAAAAAGGGCACCAGGTTAAAGGCGAAGATAACGGCAAAAGCCCGCTTCCGGTTCTTAATCCAGTCCTCCAACCGGGTATAGAGCTTTAGCCGCCGGTGCCCCCGGAGCATGACCCGTCCGCTGTAGCCGGCCAGGTAGCTCGTCAGCTCACCGACCGCCGCCCCGCTGCCCCCCGCCAGCCCGACCAGGGCCGGATTAAAGATTTGTCCCAGGAAGAAATACGTCCAGAAGCTGGGGATGGGAACGAGAACGGTAGAGTTCCAGACCATGCTGACCAGAAAAACCCCGGGGTAGCTCAGGGCGCCGAGCTCCCTAATCTGGTCGCGGTAGAGAAAGATGCCCACCGTGATGAGCACGACCAGGGTAATGCCTAATATCGGCAGCACCCTTCCCTTGAGAACTATTCCCAGCCAGTCTCTTTTTTTCGTGCTCTCCGGCTCGTTCCGGCTGAACAGACTACGCATTCAGTCTCTATAGTAGCACACCGGCTCCAGTCTCTGCTATAATCTAGCGGCACGCCCCCATCGTCTAGAGGCCTAGGACACCGGCCTTTCAAGCCGGCAACAGGGATTCGAATTCCCTTGGGGGCACCAAACATCATACTCAAGATACCCCTCAACCTGCCTGACAAAGGAGGCCGACATGACCGAGTCTCCGGAACAGAAAAAGAGCCGGGAAATCGGCGGGCTTGTTTTTGTGGGTTGCATCGTCATCGGCATGGGTATCAGCTTTGCTACCCACACCATGCCGGTAGGGCTCTTCATCGGACTGGGGGCTGGCTTCCTGATGATGGCCCTGGTTCGCCATAAAGCCAAGAGTGACTAACCACCAGGACAGCCAGGCCAGTTAGATTCTACGATAGCCTGAAGAGCTATGACTCGCTTATGTCTAAATCGATAATCGGCGCGTCTCGATATATTATCTTCATGCAGTTCCAGCACTGCCAGCCGTCTTCGTGGGGCACGATGTATCTCCCCCCGTAATGACACTTGGGACATTTTAAGGGCGGCTTAAGTAATTTCTTGTCCTGCGATACCGTGTCAGTTGTCATAATTGCCGTTTCGAAACCTCCCGTTAATTACAAAAATTTAGAGCGCTCAGGGTTACCTTCCGATAAGTAGTCCCCTACGCTCTAAGTGTATGCTATGTCTTTAGAAGCTCGGTGCTATTTCTCGTAGGCTAAAAACCAAGTTGGAATTGTATTCCTTTTCTCAGAAATTGTCAATACCCCAAAATGCGGACGAATAATTAAATATCGGGACCGGTTACTTTTTATGATAGCTCGAGGTCTTATAAAGCACCGCCGCCTTGAGCCGACTTCACCAGCGACGACTACAATGCAGGGCGGATTCGCCTGAAGTTTGACGTCTCTTAACCGGGACGCTCTCTATTTTCCTTCTTAGAAGAAATCACCCACTTCCATACCTTCGTTAATACAGCAGAGATACCGCCTGGGGTTGCCTTCTATCGCTCTTACCGCGACATTTAGGTTGTTTGCCTTAGCATACTTGAGAACCGCTTTAGCGTCATTTATATCAACCTCACCCGACTCCTTTATCTTCATTATTTCCTCGTAGAGAGCCCTAGAAACCTTAACCGCCATCCTAGTGTTCTCCTTACATCTCCATTTTTCCCGTGTCTCGCATATTGGGGTACGGCTGAGTTTTTAATTACCTACCTAATTACCTATCAATGTAACCGTTTCAATACCGGAACTCAAGGTAGTTATGCTCCAATCGGCACCTCCTTAAAATAGTCATGGGAATTATATCACTGCTGTGCCGCTTGTCAATACCAGTAAGCAACTGCGAAGTTTTGGGGGGGGGCAGATAAACAATTAGGGGAGTAGCTGCGTTTCTACTCCCCTACGCGAAGTAAATATGCCTTGGCCGAGCCAAGCTTTGTCTCTATTAAAACAGGAGATTGTTAAGGTATTATTAATTTTAGCGCCGAATTATGACAAATTACCGCGCCGCAGCCCGCTAAGCCGTTATTACCCCCCGGGCAGCGAGTAAACGCCGGGGCTCGGCTCGGTTATCTCCCCCGACTCGATTAGCTCGGTCAGAACGTAGTCGGTAACGCTCCGCGACTCGCCTATCTCCTGCTCCGCATTTATCATGACTTCCACGCGCTGTAATTCTCCGTATTTAGTCAGAAGGTCGATAATGAATTCCCTGACATCGGGAAAGCTATGCGTCATGCCCTCAAAGTAAATCTTCCAGTCACCGTCAACCTTGACTAACAGGTAGCTGAGATCCCTCTCATCGATGGGGGTTTTAAGAACTATATCGTGCCTCACCTTATCCTGAATATCCGGGGACATATAGAGAGGCTCCGAGACCTCCAGCACGGATAAGGTTACGCTGTATCGGTTCAGATTGCCGATATCATCCGCCACCCATTCTCTTTCTTGCTCCGCATACTGCTCCTCATAGTAGCTCAGGGCCAACTCAAGGTCGTAGCTATTCATGGCATCCCAGTAACTTAATACCACCTGGGCGGAGGTATCGGGGTACTCCGGGGCGGCCGGTTCGCTTTGGGACGGGGAGGCCGCCTGCGGCTCGGGAGGGGCCTCGGGGGCTTGTCCGGCACAGCCGGTAAGCACCACCAGGATAACCACCAGCAAGGCACCAGCCAGTTTCATAAATCACCTCTTAAGCACAGCGTCTCTAATATATCCAGGTGCGAAACAGGCTGGGATTGATACCCGGCCCGTAACTATCGCTCCCTGGGAACCAGGATATCTATTATCATATCAGAAATCGCGCCTGGTTGCGGCGCGCCCCCACTTACTATCCCCTCTCTTTACCGCCGGGGTAGCGAACCTCGGGGTAGGTTCCCTTAAACCCCCACGACCGTACTTTCTGGTCGGCCTCCGGCTCGATAAACCACCCCTCGAGGGAGTCCGGGGCGTGAAGCAAGGCGTGGGCAAGCTCGTGGGCGACGGTCGCCTCAATCTTCTCCAGGCTGAGCCGCTCGATTTTGGGGGAGAGGAAGACCACGACCCGCTGCCGGTTCTCTTCCGGCCCGCCGAGTAAGAAGGGCGGGCAGCGCAGGGGGAATACCTGCCCGTTCATCCCGGGAGCCGGGGCGAAGATAATGGCTACCTTCTCTCTCAGGGACTCAAGCTCATCGGCCGGCAGCCTCTCCATGACCCTCCGTATCGCCCTAAGCGTCTTCGGCCTGCCCGCGGCATCGAAAAAGCCCGTCTCTATCAGCTCGCGACAGATTGCCCGCCACTTATCCTCGGTAAGCACCCCCGTCTCCTTTACCCCCGTCCATCTCAAGCCACCCCCCTGGATTGTAAAACCGGCTCGAACCGCTGTCAATGATCCCCGACCAGAAAAATTTTTGGTTCATCCGTTTCGAACGGCCTATAATTTAAAGCAAGGGGGGAGCTATCACTCTACCCGTGGCGTGATAAGACAGGAGGGAGGTGGTAAAATGAAAAGGGGATTTATAAACATCAGCATTATAGTTCTGATCGCCACCCTGATTACCGGCACCTTGGGGGCGGGCGGCTGCCGGACAGGGGAACCGGGGACGCTGGAACCGGTGGAGATTAGAGAGTACCAGGGCGAGGACCTTTCCTCAATCAACGACTTCTTACGGGACAACTCGATAAAGGGCCCGCAGCTAATCGACATCGAGAGCTACGCGCTCAAGATAAGCGGGCTGGTCGCCGAGCCCACGGAGCTAAGCTATCAGGAGGTTACCGAGAACTATCCCTCGTACCGGAAGGTGGTCACCCTCAACTGCGTCGAGGGCTGGAGCGTCAAGCTCCTCTGGGAAGGGGTGCTGGTCAGCGACCTGATTAGCCAGGCCGGCCCCTCACCCGAGACAAAAATAGTCATCTTCCACGCTCAAGACGGCTACACTACCTCGCTACCCCTCGACTACATCATGAATAACTCTATCCTGATGGCCTACAAGATGAACGGGGTGACCCTGCCCCCGGAACGGGGCTTCCCCTTCGAGCTGGTCGCCGAGAGCAAGTGGGGCTACAAGTGGATAAAATGGGTCACCGAAATTGAGCTCTCCGACGACACCGACTACCGGGGCTTCTGGGAGAGCCGGGGATATTCCAACAGCGCCGACCTGGACGAAGGCTTCTTCGAAGAGGACTTCTTTGACGGCGGCCTCTTCGGGGAGTAAAATAGCACCCCATATCACGCCGGGACGACCATAAGCAAGCGGAGAGGAGGGAAGCGGCATGTTCTTAACCGCTCAGGTGAGCCTATACCCGCTGCGCCAGACTGAACTATCGCCCGCCATCGGTAAGGCGCTCGACATCTTCCGAGAGCACGGCCTCGAGGTCACGCCGGGAAACATGAGCAGCCTGGTAACGGGCCCCGACGAAGCGCTCTTTAGCGCCGTTAAGGAAGCGTTTCAGAAGACTGCTTCACAGGGCGACATCGTGATGACCCTGACCCTGTCCAACGCCTGCCCCGTGAGCTAAGCTAAGGGGCGGACTTCAGAACCTCCCCGCCAGCTTACGGTAGGTCTCCGCCAGGGCCTGCGGGACTACCCGCACCCCGGAGACTACCGTCATGAAGTTGGTATCGCCCTGCCAGCGGGGTACGATGTGGGTGTGGAGGTGCTCGTCGATACCGGCCCCGGCCGCCTTACCCAGGTTCAGGCCGACGTTAAAGCCCTGGGGGGAGAATACCTCCCGCAGCAAGCCCACGCTGCGGCGGACTATCACGGAGTGCTCGCTGAGCTCACTATCCGTCAGCGCGTCGAGGCTGGCGACGTGGCGGTAGGGGGCGACCAGGAGGTGCCCCGGGTTATAGGGGTAGCTATTCAGGATGACGAAGTTCTCGCTTCCCCGGTAGAGAATATAGTTCTCGGCGTCGCGGCTCTCCCCCGGCTTATCGCACAGGATGCAGCCGGCCGGCTTTTCCATCTCGATGTACTCAATGCGCCAGGGCGCCCAGATATGCTCCATGTAAACCCCTCTTAAACCCGGATAACCTTCTCCGCCGCTAGTAAAGCATCCACCGTGGCGTACATATCGCTCACCGCCCCCACCCCAAGCTTATCCTTAAGCTTATAATACTCCAAACAGGTGCCGCAGGAAAACACCTGAACCCCCTCCTTCTCCAGGAGCTTTAAGGTCTCCAGAACCTCAGAGCCCTCGGTGGTCAGGCGGACCCCGTTATTGATAAAGAGCAGCTTGGCAGGCTTCGGGGTATAGTCCCAGAGGGTATTTAAGAAGGCGTGCATCAGGATTTCCCCCAGCCTCTCCTCCCCAACACCAAGGCGGTCGCTGGTAATGAGGACAACGTCACCGCTCTGCTTAGGCACGGCCTGGCACGAAGTCCCCTTGGTGATGTCGAGAAAGACTACCCCGGCTTCCTCCCGAACCGCTACCTGGCAGCCCTGGCTCTGGGCAAAACGCCGCACGTTCTCGCGGCTCTCCGGGCTGTCGACCAGGACGGTGACCTGGCCCGTCTCTATTTCCTCCAGCGCCTTCTTGGTCTTGATAACCGGCTGCGGGCAGGGAAGCCCCCGGGCATCGATTTCACTCATGGTTGCTACCTCCTCAAATAACAAGCGGCGGCCGGAGAGCCCCGCGCCTCTGCTCAAACCTGCTTAACGGAAACCCACGTCGGGCAGGGTATTAAACGGGAAGGATACCCGCCACCGGATATCTTACCCAAAAGCACCCCCGATGGCAATAAAAAGAATTGTCACCGGCCGCCGCAATCGCTTATAGTTAGATAGTGATGACAGACAAAGAGGCCCCTTCGGAAACCATCACCTTCCTGGGGACGGGCGGCGCCCGCATCATGGTGGCTACCCAGATTCTGGCTTCGGGGGGGATGTGGTTCAACCTAAACGGCACCGAGATACTGGTCGACCCCGGGCCGGGCTGCATCGTTCAGTCCACCAAGCGAAGGCTCCGTGCCGAAAGGCTAAGCGCCATTATCCTCTCGCACCGCCACCTCGACCACGCCGGAGACATTAACGTCATGGTCGAGGCGATGACCCAGGGCGGCTTTAAGCCCCACGGCCGGCTCCTGGTGCCCGCCGACGCCTTAGATCACGAGCCGGTTATCTTCTCTTACCTCAGGAACTACCTCGACGGTATCGAAATCCTTAAGGAGGGGGGAAGCTACGCTATCGGCGGGGTTTCCCTGACTACCCCGGTGCGGCACCGGCACCCGGTGGAGACCTACGGAATGCTCTTTAAGACCGAAAGGCACACCTTCTCCTACATCGTCGATACCCGCTACTTCGACGGCCTGATTGAAAGCTACGGCGGCGAGCTGCTCATTATTAACGTCGTCTTCTCCGAGCCGAGGCCGGGTATCGACCACCTCTCGGTACCCGACGTTAAACACCTTATCACCGTGCTCAAGCCGAGGGTGGCCATCCTGACCCACTTCGGGATGCCCAT
>JAFGFP010000109.1 GCA_016931015.1 Dehalococcoidales bacterium | reverse complement strand
GAGGTAAAGCCGGGCTTTATCGAGGTCGCCGTCAAGGTGCTGCTCGAAGAGCTGGACAAGCTCGGCGTCGACCGCCACAATATCCGCCTCGTCTGCGCCGTCGGGCTGCACCGGATGTGGACGCAGAGCGAGCTGGCCGGGATACTGGGTGACGACCTGGTAGGCCGGGCCAGTCCCAACTGGCTCTTTAACTTTGATGCCGAGGATAAAGACAGCCTGGTCTTTCTGGGGGAGACCAAGCGGCACCATGAGGTGGAGGTAAGCCGCCTGGTCACCGAGTCCGACCAGCTCATCTACGTGAGCCACCCGTGGTCGCACTTTAACGGCGGCTGGAAGACGGTGGTCGTCGGCCTGGGCACCTGGCGCAGCATCCGGCACCACCACCGCCCCTTCGCCAAGGCCTCGGGGAAATCTTCGCTCGACCCGAAACGCTCCGCCTTCCCCAAGCTGCTCAACGAGATGGGGGCCGTCATCGAAGCCGAGCTGGCTAAAAAGGGACGCCGGGTGCTCGTCATCGAGGGTAACATGAATAACGCCTATCCCCAGGAGCTGGTTCAGGTAGCCGCCGGCAGCCCCGTGGAGGCCCACGACCAGGGGATACCTATCGTCCAGCAGCAGCAGGTGGTCGACGTCAAGGGCCAGTCGGACGTGGTAATCTACGGCATCGGTAATGACCGCGACCCCTATTCCAAGGGGATAAAAGACCCCTACACCAAGGAGCGCCTCATCAACCCCATCCAGGTACGAAACGTGGCCCTCTCCTACAGCTACGGTCTCTTCCAGAATATGCCCCTGGTCAAGCCGGACGGGATCATCATCTGCTGTCACCCCTGTCCCAACGAGTTTAACATGGTGCACAACCCGTCCTACGCCGAGATGTTCGATGACCTTTTGCCCCATACCAAAGACCCGGTCGAGCTCTGGGAGCTCTACGCCGAGGAATACGCCAACCGCCCCGAATTCGTCCACAAATACCGCTACGGCTACGCCTTCCACGGCGCCCACCCCCTGATTCTCTACGGACAGGGGCTCTACGGGCTTAACTACGTAGGGAAGGCCTTCCTGGCCGGAGCCACCGACTTCGAGGTTGCCCGGAGCTTGAGCTTCGAGCCGTTTGCCTCGGTGGAAGAGGCCATCGCCGAGGCGGAGAATCTGATGGGTAAGGACTGCAGCATTACCTACCTGGATATGCCCCAGAGCTTCGTCTGTAACGTCGAGCCGTAGCCGGTAAACGGACTGAGTTCAAGGCGATAAAGGGAGCGCTTACGAAGCGGACGGTGGCTACTCCCCGAAGAGCCGGGCTTAATCGGTGTCCCGTTTCTGCCTGAGCAGCCAGTACTCCAGGCTGTCGGCCAGGGCCAGCCAGCTAGCCTCGATGATGTTGGTGGAGCTACCCACGGTACGCCACTGGTTAACTCCGTCGCTGGACTCAATGATGACCCGAACCTGAGACTCGGTGCCGACGCTCTCCTCCAGGATGCGCACCTTGTAGTCAACCAGCCGGACGCTGGCCAGCTTCGGGTAGCAGCCGAGCAGCGCCTTACGCAGGGCGTGGTCGAGGGCGTTAACCGGGCCGTTACCCTCGGCCGCGGTGTGCATTATCTCACCGCCCACCCTTACCTTCACCGTGGCCTCGGAGAGCATCTCCTCAAGCTCCTCCCTGGTGGGTGAGCGCCGCTTCTTCTCCACGACCACCATGAAATCAACCAGCTCGAAGAGCGGCTGATAGTCCGGCCGCGCCCGGCGCAGGAGCAGCTCGAAGGAGGCCTCGGCGTTCTCGTACTGGAAGCCGCGGCTCTCCAGCCACTTAATGCGGCCCACCAGCTCCTTAAGCTCCTCCCCTTTGGAGGGTAGCGCCATGCCCAGTTCCTTTGCCTTGTAGATAACGTTACTTCGGCCGGAAAGCTCGGAGACGACCACCCGCGGCTGGTTTCCCACCCGTTCCGGGTCGATATGCTGATAGCTCTCCGACCACTTGGCCAGCGCCGAAGCGTGAAGCCCGCCCTTATGGCTGAAGGCGCTGGAACCGACGTAAGGCTGCGAGATGTCGGGGACGAGGTTAGCCACCTCGGTCACATAGTGGCCGACCTCAACCAGCTTGGCCAGTTCGTCATCGGTAACACAGTCGATACCCATCTTGAGCTTCAGGTCGGGGATGATGGAGCAGAGGTTGGCATTACCGCAGCGCTCCCCGTAGCCGTTGATTGTCCCCTGAACCTGGCTTACCCCGACCCCGACCGCGGCCAGGGTGTTAGCCACCGCCAGCTCGCCGTCGTTGTGGGTGTGAATCCCCAGGGGAGCGGCCACCTTAGCCTTTATCGCTTCGATAGCGGCTACCACCTCAGCGGGCAGCGAGCCGCCGTTGGTATCGCACAGCACCAGACAGTCGGCGCCGACCTCCGCCGCCACCTCAAGGCAGCGCAGAGCGTACCCAGCATTAGCCTTAAAGCCGTCGAAGAAGTGCTCGGCATCGAAGAAAACGGTAAGGCCCTCCCCCTTGAGGTAGCCGACCGAATCACGAATCATGGCCAGGTTTTCCTCGAGCGAGGTCTCCAGCACTTTGGTAACCTGTAGCTCCGAGCTCTTGCCCACGATGGTAACCGTACCCACCCCAACCCCGGCCAGCGCCTTGAGGTTAGCGTCCGCCTCCGCCCGGATACCGGCCTGCCGTGTGCTGCCGAAGGCGACCATCACCGACTTAGCCAGTTTAAGCTCTTTGGCCCGCTGGAAGAACTCGACGTCTTTGGGATTAGAGCCGGGCCAGCCCCCCTCGATGAAGTGGACACCCAGCTCGTCGAGCTTACGGGCGATATTCAGCTTATCGACCACCGAGAAGGAGATACCCTCCTTCTGGGCGCCGTCGCGCAGGGTGGTATCATAAAGCTGAACCGAAGTCACCTTACTAACTCCTTACCTTCCCGACAACCAGGTCACCCATCTCCCTGGTGCCGACCTTCTCATTACCCTCACTCATAATATCATAGGTGCGGTAACCTTCGCTGAGCACCTCGCTCACGGCGTCCTCCACCGCCTGCGCCTCCTCTCCCAGGCCGAAGGAGTAGCGCAGCATCATGGGGATGCTGAGAATGGTGGCCAGCGGGTTAGCCACATTCTGCCCGGCGCGGCGCGGGGCGCTGCCGTGGCTCGGCTCGTAAAGCCCGAAGGTGCCGGCCTTTTCCTGAGGCACCCCCGCCAGACTGGCCGAGGGGAGCATCCCCAGGGAACCAGCCAGCATAGAGGCCTCGTCGGTGAGAATATCGCCGAACATATTAGTGGTAACCACGACATCGAAATAGGCCGGGTTCTGAATGAGACGCATGGCACAGGCATCGACGAACATGTGCTCCAGCGCGACGTCGGGATAAGACTTGGCTACCTCAACGGCTATCTGACGCCAGAGGCGGGAGGACTCGAGCACGTTAGCCTTGTCCACCGAGACCAGCTTCTTACCCCGCCCCCGCGCCAGTTCACAGCCGACGCGGACGATACGCTCAATCTCCGGCTCGGAGTAGCTCATGGTATCAATCGCCCGCCACCCCCGCGCGGTCTGCCAGCGCTTCCTGGGCCGCCCGAAGTAGATACCGCCGGTAAGCTCCCGGACGAATATGAAATCCACCCCTTTTAACACCTCCGGCTTCAGGTTGGCCCCGTTAATCAGCACCGGAAAGACCTTAATCGGGCGCAGATTGGCAAAAAGCCCCAGCCCCTTTCTCAGGCCCAGAAGACCGTCCTCAGGACGAACCCGGGCCTGGGGGTCGTTATCCCACTTCGGGTCGCCCACCGCCCCGAGCAGCACCGCATCGCTGGCGCGGCACAGCTTCAGGGTGTCCTCGGGGAGCGCGGCTCCCGTTTTATCAATAGCCACCCCACCCAACAGCCCGTACTCCAGGCTGAAATCGTGGTTAAAGCGGCTGCCGACAGCCTTTAAGACCTTAACCGCCTCGGTTGTAATCTCAGGACCGATGCCGTCCCCGGGTAAGACCGTTATCTTGAAGTGCACGCTAAACCCTCCTGCTCTCAAGCCTCTTTCTGGTGTAACCAATCAGCCCGCCGCTGGCAATCAGCTCGGACATGAAGGGGGGATAAGGCTGGGCGGTAAACTCCAGGTTGCGGGTCAGGTTCTTTATCTTGCCGCCCGCCAGGTCAATCTCCAGTTCGTCGCCCGACTCGGTATTCGCCACCGCCTCGGCGCATTCCAGCAGGGGCAGGCCGATGTTTATGGCGTTACGGAAGAAGATACGGGCGAAGGTCTCGGCGATAACACAGAAGACGCCCGCCGCCTTAATCGCCAGCGGGGCGTGCTCCCGGGACGAGCCGCAGCCGAAGTTAGTAGTCGCCACGATGATGTCCCCCGGCTCGACCTTCTTTACAAAGTCCTTATCCAAATCCTCCATACAGTGCCGGGCCAGTTCTTCCGGCTGGGAGACGTTAAGATAGCGCGCCGGAATAATGACGTCGGTATTCACGTCAGCGCCGTATTTATGGACTTTACCTCTGTGCATAATACGATGACTCCTTAGTTACTTCCACCAACCCCCGGCCCCGTCTCTTTACCCCGTGACCTCATCCGGGTGAGCGACCTTACCCAAAATGGCGCTGGCCGCGGCCACCGCCGGGCTTGCCAGATAGACCTCCGACTCAGGGTGGCCCATCCGGCCCACGAAGTTACGGTTGGTGGTGGAGACGCAGCGCTCGCCGGCCGCCAGCACCCCCATGTGCCCCCCGAGGCAGGGCCCACAGGTGGGCACGCTCACCGCCGCCCCCGCCTTAACGAATACCTCGAACAGGCCCCGCGTCAGGGCATCGAGATATACCTCCTGCGAGCCGGGGATAATGATACAGCGCACCCGGTCATGAATCTTTCTCCCTTTTAACAGTTGGGCCGCCACCTGCAAGTCCTCAATACGGCCGTTGGTGCAGCTGCCAATCACCACCTGGTCAATCTCGATATTACCCACCTGGCTCACCGGCTTAACGTTGGCCGGCGAGTGGGGTAGCGACACCTGAGGCTCGATGGTAGCGACATCATACTCGATAACCTTAGCGTAACCGGCCCCGTTATCCGGCTCGTAGACCCGGTAAGGACGCTTGGCCCTTGGCTTTATGTAAAGCTGAGTCCGGTTGTCCACCCGGAAGATACCGGCCTTGGCCCCGGCCTCGATAGCCATGTTAGCCATGGTAAAGCGGCCCTCTATCGACAGTGCGTCTATCGCCTCGCCGCAAAACTCCATCGCCGAATACAGGGCGCCGTCGACACCGATGTCGCCGATGGTATGCAGAATCAAGTCCTTACCCATCACCCACTCCCCCAGGCTGCCGTGATACACCAGTTTAATCGCCGGCGGCACCTTCATCCAGATGTCCCCGGTAGCCATAGCAGCGGCGACGTCGGTCGAGCCCACGCCGGTGGCGAAGGCGCCCAGAGCCCCGTAGGTACAGGTATGGGAATCGGCCCCGATGACGACGTCCCCCGGTAAAACCAGGCCCTGCTCCGGCAGGAGCACGTGCTCAATGCCCACCCGGCCAACCTCGAAATAGATTATCCCCTGCTCGCGGGCGAACTCACGCATCAGCTTTACCTGCTCGGCAGAGGCGATGTCCTTACAGGGGGTGAAGTGGTCGGGCACCATGACTATCTTCTTAGGGTCGAAGACCCGCTTCAGGCCTATCTTCTGAAACTCCCGGATGGCAATGGGGGCGGTAACGTCATTAGCCAGAACCAGGTCGACCCGGACGTTGACGAACTCACCAGGGCTTACTGTCTCTTTATCGGTATGAGCCGCCAGTATCTTCTCCGTTAGCGTCAAGAAAACCTCCTTTTATCTCGGGTTATTGAGGCAAAGCCGCCGGGCTAGCGAACGTGGCGGGGAAGGCACAAAACAAGCAGCGTAACACCCGTCGTCACCCCGGCAACCAGGAATAAACCGGCCCCGGCGGCCAGTCCAATCGCCGCCACCGCCCAGATAGTAGCCGCCGTAGTCAGGCCGGTTACGATGTCACCGCCACCGCGATGGATGATTGCCCCAGCGCCAATGAAGCCGATTCCGGCGACCACCCCCGCCGCCACCCGGGCCGCATCGGTAACCGGGCCGAATCCATAAATCGAGGCCACGGTAAACAGCGCCGCGCCTACTGAAATCAGGATGTGGGTTCGGAGGCCAGCCGATTTACCCGACCGCTCCCGCTGGTAGCCGATAGCCGCCCCCAAACCAAGCGCCACCAGGACGCGGACGACCATCTCAAGCTCAGGTGACATCCTCTAGCCTGCCTTCTTAGCCGCTATCAAGCGGTTAAGCGCATTCATATAGGCTTTAGCGCTGGCCACGATAACGTCGGTGTCAGCACCCCGCCCGGTGTAGGTTACCCCCTCACTCTCGATACGAATAAGTACCCCGCCGATGGCATCAATGCCCTCGGTCACCGATTTGACCGTGAACTCAATAAGCTCGTTGGGCATACCGACGATACGGTTAATCGCCTTATACACCGCATCCACGGGGCCTGTCCCCAGAGAGGCGTCGGCCAGAACCTCGCCCTCAGGGCCGATAAGCCTGACCGAGGCGGTGGGGATACCCCTATCGCCGCAGGACACCTGGACGCAGTCGAGGTGATAGACCTCAGCCACGGTGCGCAGCTCCTGAGCGATGATAGACTCGATGTCCCGGTCGGTGACCTCTTTCTTTTTATCGGCGAGCTCCTTAAAGGCCGCAAAGGCACGGGTAAAGTCCTCCTCGGACAGGCTGTAGCCCAGCTCCGCGAGCCGCTCCTTAAAGGCGTGACGCCCGCTGAGCTTACCCAGCACCAGGCTCGAAGCCGGCAGGCCCACCGTCCGGGGGTCTATTATTTCGTAGGTAATGGGCATCTTGATAACGCCGTCCTGGTGAATCCCCGACTCGTGACTGAAGGCGTTAGCGCCCACAATCGCCTTATTGGGCTGCACCGGAAAGGCGGTAAGCTC
>JAFGFP010000108.1 GCA_016931015.1 Dehalococcoidales bacterium | reverse complement strand
GCCCGGCTGCACTACTGGAAGATGGTCTTCTCCACCCTGCGTAAATACCCTCGGTACATTGGGGTAGCCCTAACCATGGCGGCCCAGGGCTTCCACTTCCGCAAGGTCTACGAGAAGGTCAAGCTGATTAAGGTCGACCCCGAACTGCTGAAGCAGCAGACCGAGGTTCTGGCCAGCCTCGGCGAGAAGCCGGCCAAGCCCTTAGAGGCAGCTGTCTAGCTCAGCCAGACTCCGAATGCGCGGGCAATCGCCAGTCTCCGGCTCCATATCGTAGCGGTCGATAAGTATCGGTGTGATACCCACCCCCCTGGCCCCGACGACATCGGTGCCGTACTGGTCGCCGATGTAGACCGTTTCCTGAGCGCTGACTCCCGCCCGCTCCAAGGCCAGCAAAAAGATAGGCGGCTTGGGCTTGGTAGCCCCCGCCTCCTCCGAGGTAACCACGACGTCAAAGTAGGGCGTCAGCCCCAGCTCAGGGTAGGCGAAGGTCACGTCTTTCTGCATGTTGGTGAGCAGGCCCAGGATAAAGCCGCGCTCTTTCAGGCGACTTAAGGCAGGCAGCACGTCGTCGTAGAGCACCAGGGATACCTCGTCAGCCCACTGGTTCAAGCGCCGGATGACGCCCAGCAGTTGCTCCCGCCCCAGCTTGACCCCGGACTCGGAAAGCAGTATCTCCTGATAGTGGAGGTAAGGCTCCTCCGTCTTGGATTCCCCCCAGCGGAAAGGGTTACCATCGGCGAGCTCGGCCTCGGCGCGGATGATGCCCTTCAATATCTGCTCCGCCTCGAGCTTAGCGCCGAACTCGCGGTAGGTCAGGCGGTATATCTCGTGCCTTTCCGGTTCGGGATGAGCCAGGGTATTCAGCCAGTCGAAGAATACCGCCCTAATCATCCTCGATACCCAGCCCCTTAAGATAATTAACCGCGTCCTGAATGGTTACTATCCTGGCCAAATCATCGTCCGGTATCTCAACCTGAAGGGAGGGGCTACTGAACTCCTCCTCGAGGGACATCGCCAGCTCAATCAGCTCGATGGAATCGGCATTCAAATCACGAACCAGCTCGGCGGTGGGTACCACCTGGTCTTCATCCACCCCCAGCCGCTCCATGACCACCCTTTTCAGCCGCTCAAAGATAGTGGGCACCCGGCTCCTCCTGCAAACGGTAATAGCGCTAACCCAAACGATAACCGGCTAAGAGTCACCCGCGCCGGCAAGGAGACCGCTCACCGAACCCAAGACCCCGTTAACGAACCTCGGGGAATTATCGCCGCCGAAGCGCTTGGCCAGCTCCACCGCCTCGTTGATAGCCACCTTGACCGGTACTTTCTTAGCGAAGAGAATCTCAAATATCGCCAACCTCAGGATATTACGGTCGACGGTGTTTATCTGCGCTACCGGCCAGGCGGGGGCAAAGCGGTGGATATTCTCGTCGATAGCGGCCTTCTCAGCGATAACACCGCTAACCAGCTCACGGGCGAAGTTAGCGCCCTCCGCGAGCATCCTTTCGCCGCTCAGCCGGTGTTCCAGGGCCGCCTCCGCTTCGTGAGCCACGGAGTCAATCTCGTAGAGCACCTGGAGGGCCAGTATTCTGGCCCTGCGCCGTTCCCCAGTCATAACCGGTTTCTTTTCCATAGCTGCGTTCCGACGATTAAGCCGCTAACCCGATACCCCGCGATAACCCTCGATAGCCGGAACGTCCCCAATATTCACCGTCCGGACATCCCGGTTTATCCGCTTGATTAGACCGCTGAGTACCTCGCCGGGGCCGATCTCGATAAAGATATCTACCCCGCTATCAATCATATATTCCACGGAACGCTGCCACCGGACACCCTGACACAACTGCCGCAGGAGCTCCGCCTTGACCTCGGCGGCGCTGGTTAGCGGCTCGGCGGTAGTATTAGCCACGACGGGAACGGCGGGGTCGTTAAAGGGGACGCTCTCCAGAACCCGGGCCATACCGTCCACCGCCGACTGCATCAGCGGGGTGTGAAAAGCGGCGCTCACCGAAAGGGACACGGTACGCTTAGCACCCCGGTCCCGGGCCAGCTCGGAGGCCTTAGCCAGGTTCTCCCGGGTGCCGCTGATTACCATTTGATTAGGACAGTTAGCGTTAGCCAGCCAGGTATCGGTCTCCCGGCACACCGCGACCAGTTCGGCTTCGTCAAAGCCGATTACGGCCACCATGCCGCCGGGACTAGCCAGACCGGCTTCGTGCATCAGGCGTCCCCGCTCCCGGGCCAGGTAGACCACGGTAGCGAAATCGACCACCCCGGCTACCACCAGCGCCGTGTACTCACCGAGGCTGTGGCCGGCCACGAATACCGGCGGCGGCAGGGCGCTGCCGTTAAGCTCACGAACCGCCTCAAGGCAGGCCAGACTGGCGGTTACCAGCGCCGGCTGGGCATTGATGGTCTGGCGTAGCTCAACCTCCGGCCCCTCGAAGCAGAGCCGGGACAGGGAAAACCCCAGGGCCTCATCGGCCCGGGTAAAGACTGTTTTAGCTGCCGGGAAACTACTATAAAGGTCGCCCCCCATGCCAACCTTTTGAGCACCTTGTCCCGGAAAGACATAGGCTACCTTCATAGGTTTATATTCTGATTAACCCCCTGTAGTATCTTTAGCCAGCCGCTTAATTATCGCCTCAGCGCCGGCTATCATATCATCGATAACGGCCTTGACCGGCTTAATATCCTTTATCAGGCCGCAAATCTGACCGGCGAGCAGGGTGCCCCACTCCAGGTCGCCCTCAATCAGGCCCAGGCGCACCTTGCCGACCCCGAACTCCATAATCTCCTC
>JAFGFP010000107.1 GCA_016931015.1 Dehalococcoidales bacterium | reverse complement strand
GAGAGGTTCTTCGTCTATATGGAGACGAGACTAACCAGGCAGTGGAGGTAGTGTGCCGTCCATCGAGTTTCGTAATATCTGCCAGTACATCTGTCAGGACGTTAATCTCACCATACCCGATAAAGAGCTGCTGGTGCTCCTGGGGCATAACGGCGCCGGGAAGACCACCCTGCTCAATATCGTGGCCGGTTTTATCGACTACCGCGGCTCGGTGCTCCTCGACGGGGCGCCGATAGATAAAGTCCCGGCTAACAAACGCGGTATCGGCTATATGTCTCAGAACCTGGACCTGTTTCCTCACCTCACCGTGAGCGATAACATTGCCTACGGTCTGAGGACATCAAAGCGCTATAAAGAGACCGAGGTCGCCGAAAGGATAAACGAACTCCTAGATATGGTGCGCATAACTCATCTCGCCGGCCGCTACCCCAGAAGCTTAAGCGGCGGCGAAAAGCAGCGGGTGGCCCTGGCCCGGGCTATCGCCCCCTCGCCCCGGGTGCTCCTCCTCGATGAGCCGCTAACCGGGCTGGACACGCAGACCTCGAAATACCTCAGGGTCGAGCTACGGCGGATTCAGCACAAGCTCGGCATTACCACCATGTACGTCACCCACGACCTGACCGAGGCCGAGGAGATGGCCGACCGGATTGCGGTCATCGATAAGGGCCGTATCGTGCAGCTGGGCCGGCCGGAAGAGGTATTCTTCTACCCCGCGAATGAGATGGTTTCCGATTTCGTGGGTATGCCGAACATCTTAGACTGTGACTACTGCAAAGACTTGGGTAACGGGATTTTCGAGGTGGGCTGCGGCGGTCTGCCGATTGTCGTGCCCCACGACGGCGGTTCGGTTAAGCGGATTGCCCTCTTCCCCCGAGACATCTACGTCTCCGATACCCCGCCCCCCGGCCCCGGAGTGAACCGTTTCACGGGGCTTATCGCCGACGTTAGCGACACCAGGGAGGTGATCCGCTTGAATATTAGGGCGGGTGGTAATAAGCTAGTAGCTGAGGTGCCTCACCACATCTTTGAGGACATGGACTTGGCCGTTGGCAACGAGGTTCACCTGATACTGAAGCTGAGGAGGATAAGGGTCTATGAAGACAGGAATTTATGATGCCCTCAGAGAGAAGTTCGTGGCGCTTATTAAAGAAAACGGCCTTGAGTCGGAAGAGGTTATCATCCGGGCGGCCCCGCTCTCCCCTGAGGAGGCCATTGGTAAGCCTGAGGACCGGGACTACCCTCTGATAACCGGTCAGGAACGTCTGATGCAGGCCCAGTTTCGCGGCTGCTACGGGCAGGCGTTCACCGACATGTATGATAACTATGACGGCTGCCTTTCCGACGTGGCTACTATGGTGCTCAGCGATAATTTCTGGCGGGCCGTTTTCATCTCCAGTCTCAACGCCGTTATGCGGTATCTGGGGCGGGCCAACAATACGGTGCACTGTAAGGACGAGGATCCCCGGCGGTGCGCCGCCGAGCTTGCAGACTACATTGGGGAGACCTACGGACGTCCCCGGATAGCTCAGGTCGGCTTTCAGCCGCGGATGATTGAGGCTCTGTCGCCACGGTTCGAGATGAGAGTAACGGACTTGGACGAAAATAACATCGGCACCGAGAAGTTCGGGGTCGCCATCCACGGCCCGGAAAAGACGGCGGAGAATCTCGACTGGTGCGATATTGCCCTGGTAACCGGCACCACGGTAGTAAATGCCACCATCGGGCCGATGTTAAACATGATTCAGGATAAAGAGATTATCTTCTACGGCACTACGGTTGCCGGAGCGGCGGAGCTACTGGACTTAAAGCGTTTTTGTAACTGCGGGCACTAGACTGGGAGGACGGGATGAAAATCCTCGATGATTTAATTGCCACCCTGGACGATGGCAGCGTGATTCGCGAGGTGCACTCGTGCGCCTTCTGGACGGCGGTGGTCAGCAAGAACTGCGGACTTTCCTCTACCTTCCGGGGCGACCATCCCAATCACGGGACGGTGCGGGAGGTGGGAAATTTGCGCGGCAAACCGGCCCTGGAGCTTGCCGGCTACGCTAAATCCGATAATCTCCTTGAAGCCTCCATCGGCATGGCGGCCGTGAACTCGCTGATTAGCGCTGACGAAACCAGGTGCGTTCCCGAGAATGCCCTGGATATCCTGATGGCTAAGGGGCAAGGCAAGAAGGTTGCCGTGGTGGGTCACTTCCCCTGGATTCCGAAGCTAAAAGACGTCGCCGAGAAGCTCTGGGTGCTGGAGCAGCGGCCTCGGGACGATGACCTGCCTGCGGCGGCGGCGGATGAGATTCTGCCCCAGGCCGATGTGGTCGCTATCACCGGGACGTCCTTTATAAACCACTCCCTGGACAAGCTGCTTAATCTGAGCCGGGGTAGTTTTATCGTGCTGGTGGGGCCGACCAGCCCCCTGTCCCCGCTCCTCTTCGACTGGGGGGTGGACGTTATCGCCGGGGCGATAGTCGATAATCCGGAGAAAGTTATCCGGGCTATCAGCGAGGGCGCTATCTTCCGGCAGGTAAAAGCAGGGGTAAGGCTGGTCAACATGGTAAAGGACAGGCCGAGATGAAGCTTAACGGGCTGGTGGTCTTGATAAAGGGCGCTGGCGAGGTGGCCAGCGGGGTGGCGCACCGCTTGTTTCAGGCCCACTTCCGGGTCTGTCTAACCGAGATATCCCAACCGCAGGCAGTGAGCCGGGGGGTTACCTTCTCCGAGGCGGTTTATGATAACGAAAAAGAGATTGAGGGCGTCACCGGCGTCCTGGTCGATTCCCTGTCCGGGATACGCAAGGCGTGGGCGGGTAACCGGATACCGGTTATCATCGACCCGGAGGCGAAGATAAGGGACGCCCTTAAGCCCGATGTCTTCGTCGACGCCGTCATGGCCAAGAAGAACCTGGGAACGAAGATAAGCGACGCCTCGCTAGTTATCGGGCTGGGGCCCGGTTTCCGGGCGGGCCGCGACGTGCACGTGGTGGTCGAGACCAACAACACGGAGCAGCTGGGACTGGTAATCCTCGACGGGGAGGCCGAGGCCAATACCGGCATCCCCATCGCGGTGAGTGGGCTGACCTCGGAGCGGGTGATACACGCCGATGAGGGCGGCTTCTTCCGGGCGGTAAGCAAGATGGGCAATACCGTCGGGGCCGGTGAGATAGTCGGTTACGTCGGGGAGCGGGAGATTAAGGCCCCGCTCGGCGGCATAGTGCGCGCCCTTATCCGGGACGGGGTTCCGGTAGAGCCGGGTACCAAGCTGCTTGAGATAGACCCCGTAGCCGGTGAGGCGGTTTGTTACCGTATCCGGGCCCGGATACGGGCCATCGCCGGCGGGGTGCTCGAGGCGATAATGAGGCGGTTTAACGCTTAGCTATGAAGCTGAAAGAGGCTTTAGGTATCCGGCCCGGCGAGGTAGTGAGCCTGGTGGGGGCGGGGGGTAAAACGAGCATCATGTTCGCCCTGGCTAAGGAGCTCAGTCAGGCAGGCGGCTGTGTTGTCACCACCACCACGACTAAGATATTCGAGCCACCACCCGCCGAGACCCCACTGGTCATCGTGGCCAAAGACGAGGTGGAGCTACTGAGCCAGTTCCTTGATAATGCCTCCCGCTACTGCCACGTTACCCTGGCCTCGGAGCGGCTTACCTCGCGGAAGCTGGCCGGCATCAGTCCGGAGCTGGTTGAGAAGCTGGCCGGGCTGCCGGCGGTATCTCACATTATCGTGGAGGCGGACGGGGCGGCCCAGCGCTCGCTCAAGGCTCCTAATGCCACCGAGCCGGTAATCCCGGAAAACACCTCTCTCGTGGTCGCGGTGGTCGGGGTCGATGTGGTGGGGGGCTCTTTAGGTGAGGCGGATGTCTTTCGGCCTCAGATTGCCGCCGAACTAATGGGACTGCCGCTCGGTGCCGCGCTCTCGCCGGCGGCTGTCGCCACCCTGGTAACCCACCGGCAGGGGATAACCAAGGGTAGTCCGGAGAAGGCCCGGATTATCCCATTTATCAATAAGGTAGACCGGGACGGGGGGCTGGCGGCGGGGCGGGAGCTGGCGCGGGAGATTCTGGCGCTGGGGCACCCCGGTATCAGGTATGTCTTGTTGGGTCAGGCCCGCTCGGCGGAGCCGGTGGTGGCAGTTATCCCGGAAGGAGAAATCGGATGACGGATACCGAAATCTACCAGGAGATAGTCAGAATCAGAGGTGAGGGGGAAGAAGCGGCGCTGGTTACCATAGTCTCGACCTCCGGTTCCACGCCACGGGAAGAGGGCGCCAAGATGCTGGTCAGGGCCGACGGCAGTATCCTCGGTTCCATCGGCGGCGGCGGCCTTGAGGCCCGGGTGCGTGAGCTGGCCGCCGAGGTCATGAGAAAGGGGAAGCCGAACCGTTTTCAGCTCAGTCTCACCGAGGGAGAGGGAGAGGGGATGGGCATGATTTGCGGCGGCGATATGGATATCTTTATCGAGCCCGTGCTCTCGGCGCCTACCCTGTATCTCTTCGGGGGCGGTCATATGTCGCTTCCGATAGCTAAAATCGGTAAGCTCCTGAACTTCCGGGTTGTGGTCGTTGATGACCGTGAGGAGTTCGCTAACCCGGAGAGGTTCCCGGAGGCGGATATTGTCATCGCCGAGGATTTCGACAAGGTCTTCCCTAAGCTGAAGATAAAGAAAACGGACGCCGTCATCGTGATTACCCGGGAGCACCAGTACGACGAGTTAGTTTTGGAGCAGGCTTTAGGCACCCCGGCGGGGTATATCGGGATGCTGGGCAGTAAAACCAAGAACAAGGCCGTCTTTGCCAAGCTGCGGGCTAAGGGGATACCCCAGGAACAGCTGGATAGGGTTCATGCCCCGATCGGCCTGGGGATAAACGCCGAAACCCCGGAGGAGATTGCCGTCAGCATCCTGGCCGAAATCATCCAGGTTCGGCGGGCGCGACCGGGTACGGATGCGAAAGATACCTCGCCGCCCGGCGGCGGCCGCTGATTAATTCCTGTTTTCTCGCTTAAAAGACAAGCCCCGGAGAGGGGAATCCCTATCCCTTTCCAGGGCCTGTCTTTCTGTTATGACTGTTCGCTAGCTTACTACTTCCTGGCGGCTAAGGCTTTCTTTACCTTCTCCGGCGTAGCCGGCAGGTGGCACATCCAGACGCCGCAGGCGTCATTGATGGCGTTACAGACCGCCGGGGCGGTGGAGACCATGGTGGTCTCACCGACGCCGGTGGCGCCCAGCGGTCCATCCTCACGAATTGTCTCCTGAACGATGGGCACCATCTCGAAGGTGTCGCCGATTTTGGGGAACTTGAACTTGATATAGTCGGTGGTCTTACCGTGGATGTACTCCTCACGCAGGGCGTAGCCGACGCCCTGGTCCATACCGCCTTCGAGCTGACCCTCCGCCGCCTGCGGGTTGATAACCGGGCCCATGTCCACCGCCGAGGTTACCCGGACTACCTTTGTGGCGCCGGTCTTGGTGTTCACCTCCACCTCGGCTAGCTGGATGTTATGGCACTCGGAGTAGAAGGTATCACCCTGCCCAGTCTTCGGGTCGAGCACGTTCTTGCCCGGCATCTTGAAGAGAACTCGATGCTGGATGGGCTTACCGGCCTTTTTCAGGCCGACGTAGGTCTTGGAGCCGGCTTCCTTCATGGCCTGCTTGAGCTGCTTACAGGCCATAACCAGAGCGTTGCCGGACATCCAGGTCTGCCGGCTGCCCGCCGAGGGGCCGTTTTCCCAGGTCTTGTCGGTGTCCCTGGTGTAGAGACGGATCTTGTCCAGGGGTAACTCCAGGACGTGGGCGGCAATCTGGCTCAGCATGGAGTCGTTGCCCTCGCCGGGGTCGGCGACCGCGGCGTAAATGGTAATCCCGTCATCGGGGTCGAGCTCCACGGCTAACTCGCTCGTGTCGGCGGCCCAGGCGATGCCGAAGGCACAGGCGCCGATGCCGACCCCTCGCCGCACCGAACCGCCGTTCTTGTTGAACTCGGCGGCCTCTTTCCGGGCCTTGTCGTAGGCGGGTTTAATAGCGTCGCAGAGCTCGGGGAAGGGCCATTCCTTGACCACCATGCCGGTGGCCTTGGTTCCTCCCGGCTTGAGGGAGTTCATCTTGCGGAACTCGAGGGGGTCGATGCCGAGCTTCTCCGCGAGCATGTTCATGGCCATTTCCAGTGCGTAGATAGTCTGGGGCGGGCCGGCGCCCCGGGCGGCGCCGCCGGGGGAGTTATTGGTGTAGACGGTGCGTCCCAGGGACTTAACGTTGGGGATATCGTAGGCGTTCGACAGCATTTTAATGGAGCGTTCCATTATTTCCGGGCCGAGTATCGCGTAAGCCCCTTTATCGACTTCAAAGTCGCAGAAGAAGGCCGTCAGGTGTCCCGAGCTATCGGCGGTCAGCTTTACCCTGATGCTGTTATAGGCGTGGCGCTTGTTGGTCATAACCATCGACTCCGCCATGGTGGGGGTGTAGCGGATGGGGCGCTTGAAGTG
>JAFGFP010000106.1 GCA_016931015.1 Dehalococcoidales bacterium | reverse complement strand
AGACGTAAAAAGGAAAAATAGGTCTGGTATCGGGTAGGTTTAGGTGATACCCGGGAGAATTGCCTCCCTTATGTTAAGTCTTCGTAGGTCTTCTTCAGGAGCTGGGCGTCCTCTTCCAGGTTGGGGCTTTCGCAGATAACCCGGCCGCCGGCGTTATGGTCTTTAAGGGCCCGGAGTAGCTCAGCGTAATTTAAGTCCGAGTCTTCTAGATTGAGGTGGCTCAGTTCCCCCTTGCTTCCGTATTTGATGCCGGAGAGGTGAATGTGCAGGTTATCCAGAGCGGCTCTCCCCAGCCGCTCCTCAACCTGGGCGAGCACCGAGGCAAACTCCGGGTAGGAGTTGGCTCTCCCCGTCCGGGCGTGCCAGTGAGCGAAGTCGATACAGGGGGCCAGCCCGCCTAGCTCACCACAGAGGTCGAGGATTTCGGTGATGTCCCCGAACTGGCTGGGTTTCCCGGTAACCTCGGGCCTGAGCCATACCCGATTATTCTCCTTGCCCAGCTGGTCGAGTATCTCGGCCAGGTATTTCCTCACGTTACGGTAGGTCTCCTGAGGGGGGTCGCCAAGGTAAAAAGCGGCGTGGAAGATGATGCTTTCTGCCCCGCACAAAGCGGCGATGCGGGCGGTCTTCAGCAGCCGTTCCTGACTGGCCCTTATCTTCTCCGGCTCGCGGGCGTTAAGGTTAACGTAGTAGGGGGCGTGGGCGGACAGCCGGATGCCTTTACTTACTGCGGCTGCGGCCACCTGGTGTGCGGCGGCCTCGCTCATATTTACCCCCCGGACGAACTCCATCTCCATACAGCCGAGCCCCAGCTCGCTTAAGCGCTCGATTCCGGAGACGGTGGACGGCTGTTTGGCGCTGTGGGGGACACCGCCGGTACCGAAAAGCAGCCCTGCCATGTATACCTCGCTTACCTCTGTTAACCTCAGCCGTTATAGTATAGCATAACCAGATTAGCTGGTTACTATTGATTACAGTAGAAAGGGTATTGCTAAAGTAGATTAATTATTATACACTTATGGTAAGACACCCTGGTGCGTGATGGGTTTAGTTTTACCCGCCAGGGGTAATTTTTATATTTTAGGCAGTTAGAAGCACCACCTCTCGGCTGACAGTGGTGCCATAGTTTTATTATCGGTCACTGTTACAGGTATTACCTGGCAAGTTATCCGGGTGGGGTTGGTCGAGATAGACCGCCCGGGAGTTTGGCGGGTGACCGGGAGAGGAGGCGAGCGTGGTTACGAACTATGATATACTACGTTCTCGTTTGCAGACTGAGCAGGAACGTTTAGTCCGTGAGTTGGAGCAGTTAAAGGCGAGTGTCCGGCCGGCGGATGAGCGGCGGGAGGGTAGCCCCTTCGGCAAGCGGGAAGAGGAGGCTACCGAGGCGGCTGAGCTGGAGACGCGTCTGGAGATGGAGAAGAGCATTAGAGACCAGCTGGCGGCGGTCGAGCATGCCTTAGCCAAGTTCGAGGATGGCACCTACGGTTTGTGTGACAACTGCGGGAAGCCGATAAGCCCGGAGCGGCTGGAGGCTCTCCCTCAGGCAGGGCTGTGTTTGGAGTGCAAGGCTGGTCAGGCAAAGAATGCGAAAGGCAAGTAGTCTCTGGAGCAGGTGGTGGCGGACGGTCTTATTTTTCCTCGTTGCCCTGGCGGTAGCCATCAGTGACCAGCTGAGCAAGGCATGGATACGGTCGAATCTGGCGGTGGGGCAGTCGCTGCCGGTAGACAGGTTTACAAGTTTTACCCATACCCAGAATACCGGAGCCGCCTTCGGCATATTCGCCGACCACACCTTTATGCTGACTATCGTCAGCTTTATCGGGGCGGTCGTGGTTCTTTTCTACAAATTCTATCTCTGCCGTCGCTTTCCCTTCCTCAATAACGGGGTAAGCATGGCGGCTCTGGGTGCTGTCCTCGGGGGCACGGTGGGTAACCTCATCGACCGCTTGACCCTGGGCTACGTTACCGACTTTGTCGCCGTGGGCACCTTCCCGGCCTATAATGTGGCCGACGCCTCACTGACCACCGGTGTCTCCGTGTTCGCCGGCTCCCTGATATATCTCCTGGTTAAGGAGCGGCAGGAGGCCGGGGAAAAAGAGCCTGCCCCGCATGGTGACTAGCCTTTCTCCCGCCGCAGGGGGTGATGAAGTCGATGCCCGCTTTTAAGATACTCAGCCTGGTGGTCAGCGAGCCCGGGATGCGCCTGGACAGGTATCTTGCCGAGAAGTACCCCGAGCTTTCCCGAACTCAGGCCCAGAAGCTGGTCGCTGGCGGTCTGGTTACGGTTAACGACCAGGTGGCTAAGTCCGGCCTGAAGCTGAACACCGGCGACCGGCTCCGGGTAAAGCTGCCGCCCCCGCCCAACGCCTCGCTCTCGCCGGAGGCGATGCCCTTAAACATCGTCTTTGAGGATAGCGACCTGTTGGTCATCGAGAAGCCGGCCGGGCTTACCGTGCATCCGGCGCCGGGCCATCCCAGCCACACCCTGATTAACGCGGTGCTGGCGCACGTCCCCGACCTGCCGCCGGCCGACGACCTCAAGCGGCCCGGGGTGGTGCACCGTCTGGATAAGGACGCCTCCGGCCTCATGGTGGTGGCCAAGAACAGCCGGGCGCAGCTAGACCTCATCTCCCAGTTCAAGGCCCGCTCGGTGGTGAAGGCCTACCTGGTGCTGGTCAGGGGTCAGGTAACCCCGGACGACGGGGTGATTGAGGCCCCCATCGGGCGCGACCCGCGCCACCGGAAGCGCATGGCGGTGGTAGCTCAAGGTGAGGGGAGAGAGGCCCGCACCCAGTATCACGTCGTGAGACACATCGGGGAGGCTACCCTGCTTGAGGTAAAGCCCGAAACCGGGCGCACTCACCAGATTCGGGTGCATCTCTCGGCGATTGGCTATCCGGTGGTCGGCGATAAGGTCTACGGCTCAAGAGCAGACAAATTACCCCGCCTCTTCCTCCACGCCTGCCGCCTGGGCTTTAAACTGCCCTCCACCGGGGAGTATCAGGAGTTCACCTCCAGCCTGCCCCCGGATTTGGAGCTGGTGCTTGCCGAGCTTGGGTAGAAGGCCGATATTTAAGGGTGGTAGAATGGGGGGATAAATATTCTGTGAACTTGGCTGATTACCTGGTATAGAAAGGCTTTATATGACTACACCGGCTAGAGTGCGTTTTGCCCCCAGCCCCACCGGCCGCCCCCATGTGGGCAACATCCGGACGGCCATGTTTAACTGGCTACTTGCCCGGCATACCGGCGGCAGCTTCGTCCTGCGCATCGAGGATACCGATGTCGCCCGCAAAGTTGAGGGGGCGCTGGAGTCCATCCTCGACGGGCTTAAGTGGTTGGGGCTCGACTGGGACGAGGGGCCGGAGGTGGGGGGTGACTACGGACCATATTTTCAGTCGCAGCGCCTTAAGCTCTACCGCGAGGCGGCGGAGAGGCTGGTTGCCCAGGGGGACGCCTACTACTGCTACTGCTCCCCGGAGCGCCTGGAGACGATGCGCGCCGAGCAGGTGAGGCGTAAGGAGCCGCCGGGCTACGACCGCCACTGCCGTGATTTGAGCCGGGAGGAGCGGGCGCAGCGTGAGGCGGAGGGTATCACCCCGGTGGTCCGCTTCAAGGTGCCGCTTACGGGGCAGACCCGATTTAACGACCTGATATTCGGCGAGGTGGTCTTTGAAAACAGCACCATCGACGATTTCGTGCTCCTTAAGTCCGACGGCTACCCCACCTATCACCTGGCCAACGTGGTCGATGACAGCGCCATGAAGATAAGCCACGTCATCCGGGCCGAGGAGTGGATATCGAGCACCCCGCGTCACATCCTGCTGTACCGGGCGCTGGGACTGGAGCCGCCGAGTTTTGTCCATCACCCGATGATACTCGGCCCCGACCGCGCCAAGCTCAGCAAGCGCCACGGGGCGGTCTCCATCCTGGAGTACCGGGAGCAGGGCTACCTGCCGGAGACGATGTTCAACTTCCTCTCCCTCATCGGCTGGTCTCTGGATGACAAGACCGAGATTATGACCCGTAAGGAGCTGGTGGATAACTTCTCCCTGGAGAGAATCGGGCGCACGGGGGCCATCTTCAACCGGGAAAAGCTCGACTGGATGAACGGGGTGTATCTCCGCAGCCTGAGTGGGGACGATTTTACCCGGAGAGCGATGCCGTTTCTGGAGAGAGGCTTACCCCCTGAGGTAAAGCAGCCGCTGGATGGAGATTACGTCGGGCGGATTATGCCCCTGGTTCAGGAGCGGGCACGCACCCTGGCCGAGGTCGCCGAGCTTACCGACTTCTTTTTCACCGACCAGCTGAGCTACGAGCCGGGCCTGTTGATTGTTAAGAAGATGGACCGGGAGTCGGCCGTCCGGGCATTAGAGGCTGCTTTACGGAAGCTTGAGCCGGTCGCTAGCTTCGACCACGACTCCCTGGAGGCGGTGCTCCGGCCGCTGGCCGTTGAGCTGGGGCTGAAGACGGGGCAGCTTTTCGGCGCGCTCCGGGTGGCCGTTACCGGGCGGACGGTGGCCCCGCCCCTGTTCGAGACCATGTCGGTGCTGGGTAAGGAGCGGTGTCTGGCGCGGGTTAATAAGGCTTTGGGTATACTGCGTCGGATGTGAAGGAGGTAAATCTGGTGAAAGCGATTGCGATTGTCGGTAGCCCGAGGAAGCAAGGGAATACCGAGTTTCTGGCAAACCACGCCCTCAAGGCTATGGAAGAAGAGGGGCTTAGCACCGAGCTGGTAAGCCTGGCCGGTCTGGATATCAGGCCGTGTACCGCCTGTATGGTCTGTAAAAAAGAGGAGCGCTGTCCCATTGACGACGACCTCTTCCCGATTTATCTCAAGATGAAGGAGAGCGATGCCATCGTCCTTGCCTCGCCGGTTTACTACGGCTCGGCGACCGCCCTGATAAAGGGCCTTATGGAGCGGACGGGCTACGTTGCTCACTGGAACGGCCGGGTATTCGAAAGAAAAGTAGGCGGCTCCCTGGCGGTGGCGCGCCGGGCGGGGCAGAACTTCACCCTGGCCCAGCTCGACTACTGGTTTCAAATCATGGGCTGTTATACCGCCGGCTCGACCTACTGGAACATGGCCATCGGTCTGAAGAGGGGCGATGTCGCCGGGGACGAAGAGGGCTTGAAAACCGCCTGGAACTTCGGGAAGAACGTCGCCTTTCTGGTTAAAAAGCTGAGGGCGTAGCTTGATTCAAGGTGAATAGGTATCCGCTCAAGGAATATCCTATAGTCGGTGTTTGCGGCCTTGACTGCGGACTCTGTCCGAGGTATTACACTGAAGGGACGTCAAGGTGTCCCGGCTGCTGTGGCCCCGGTTTCTGGCAGAAGATGGGCGGCTGCGGCTTCATTACCTGCTGCGTTAGGAAGAAGGGCCTTGAGACCTGCGCCCAGTGTGATGGCTTTGACGGCTGTGAACGGGTGGCCAGGCTCCTTGATTCGGCCCGCTATCGGGACTCCTTTATTTCCCACCGGCCGATTGAGGCTAATCTTGCCTTCATCCGTGAGCATGGCATTGAGGAATTCGCCCGCTTAGAGATGGAGAAGCAGGATTTCTTAAGGCATCTCCTCAGTAACTACGACGAAGGCCGTTCCAAGAGCTTTTACTGCACCATCTGTCAGCTTATGCCTCTGGACAGCTTGAGGCGGGCGCTTAAAGAGGCGGAGGCGGCGATAACCCCGGATACCCCTCTCAAAGAAAGGGCTAAGACCCTCAGGGCGCTAATCGGCAGAACGGCGGAGGGTTTGGGGGTTGATTTAAGGCTGAGGAAGTGAGCTCAATTATGAATTGGCAGGAAGCGATTGAGTGTTTAGTAAAGTTGGGGGTAGAGCCTTATTGGGAGGCTATTGGTAATAGAGTACTTTTTAGGAAAGTAGCTGGAGCAAAGACTATATATCACGTTACTAGGCAAACTAGAGAAAAAACTTGGCCTATGCTTATTGACGCTCTCAAGATAAAAACAAGCGAAGACGCAAAGTGGATTAGAGGTATCGTGAGAAGTGAATTGCGAAAGCAAGGAAGATTGTAAAGACTTAGCTTGCCCTCTTAGAAACACCCTCATGGATAGGGCTGGCACTTGGGGCAGAAGTAGCTGCCCCGGTTACGCACCACGATTCTCTCGATAGGCGTCCCGCAGCGCGGGCAGAGCTTGCCCCCCAGCCCGTGAGCCACCCGGAACTCGAAGTGCGCCGTGCCCAGCTCCCCGCCGGGGCGGAAGTAGTTCTCCACGCTGGCCCCCTTATTACCGATGGCTGCCCAGAGCACTTCCTGAATCGCCTTGTGAAGCCTAGTTATATCTTTCTGGGACAGGCTGGCGGCTGGCCTTAGGGGGTGGATTTTGGCGTCATACAGGGATTCGTCGGCGTACATGTTACCGATGCCGGCGATGAAGTTCTGGTCGAGGAGGAGGGGTTTTATCGGCGCCTTACGCCTGGCGAGCCGCTCGCTAAGTACCGCGGCGCTGAAGTCTTCGGTCAGGGGTTCGGGACCGAGCTTAGCCACCACGCTTTCAGCGTCTTCTGTGAGCCACATCGCCCCGAACTTGCGCGGGTCGCGGAAGCGGAGCTCAGCGCCGTCGTCCAGATGCAGGACGGCGCGGACGTGTCTGGCGGGCTCGTCTGAGGCACGATTTAATAGCAGCGAGCCGGTCATCTTGAGGTGGATAATCAGGGCCTGGCCGCTCTTTAGGCTGAAGATGAGGTATTTACCGCGCCGCCTGAGCCCGGTTATTACCTGCCCCGTAAGGCGGCTACAGAACTCCGCAAGCGAGGGCTTTTTCACTATCCCCTCCCAGCCGAGGGTAATCCCGGTAATGCGGCGCCCTATAACGAGCGGGGTAAGCTCGTTCTTTATCGTCTCGACTTCGGGAAGCTCAGGCATTTTGCCCCCTTTCAGAAAATCTCGGCCGGTAATGACAGTATATGATAACGGTGCCGGTGAGAACCAGCCCGCCGAGGAAGAGACCTCCCAGGGCATCGCTTAGCCAGTGTGCCCCCAGATAGATACGGGATATAAAGGTCAGGCCGATAAGAACTATAAGTAAGGCCCGCAGGGTTCTAATCACCGCCTTATTACCGGTGAGGCTCGGCAGCAGGTAGCAGAGGAACCCGTAGCAGACCACAGCGTAGGCGGTATGACCGCTGGGGAAGCTATCCCCGTTGTTAGCGGTCATTACCTGGACTAGGTCGGCGGTGGGGCGGGGGCGGCTTACTAATAGTTTGATAGCCGGGACGAAGGCCAGCGAGGAGACGGCGTTCGACGAGGCGGTAAGTATCGCTTCCAGTCTTCGGTTGCTCTTCCCCAGCCAGACTGCCAGCGAGACCACGATTACCGTCGCCGGAATTGGGGAGCTTATCAGCGATACAGCGTGCATGGCGGGGAAGAGGAGTCCGTCGAATCTCTGTAGCCACAGGCTGACCTTAAGGTCTATCGGGAAGTAGGGAGAGCGGGAAGCCAGGCAGGAGAGGGTAGCTAAAGCGCTGCCGCAGGAAGATAAGAGCCCGATTTGGAGTCTCTTCATGCCGGGTTTTCTACTCCATCTCTCCCCAGTTACTGCCGGTCTTGATATCTACCTTGAGCGGCACGCTCAGGGCGAGGGCTGCGGACATTACCTCGGGCACGAGCTTACGCATCAGCTCCATCTCCTCTTGGGGTACCTCGAAGATAAGCTCGTCGTGAACCTGGAGCAGCATCTT
>JAFGFP010000105.1 GCA_016931015.1 Dehalococcoidales bacterium | reverse complement strand
GCCGGCTCCGAGTTCACCATCGAGGTGGATAACGTCATTATGGCCATCGGGCAGACGCTGGATAAGGCCGGCCTCGACCATGACGGCCAAATAGAGCTGACCAGGCGGAACTACGTTAAGGTCGATGAGAAGACCATGGCGACCTCGGCGGCCGGGGTCTTTGCCGGCGGCGACTGCGCTTCCGGGCCGGCAACTGCGGTGGAAGCCATCGGGGCCGGTAAAAGGGCGTCGGCGGCTGTCAGCCGCTACCTGAAGGGCGAACCGGTAGTCGCGGAGACGAAACCCTATAACTGCAGTAAGGGAGAACTAGCGGAGATTGACCTTAACGATTATAAGACAGTTGAGCGCTTGCCGCGGGCTAAAATGCCCGCCCTTGAGCCTGACGAACGGAAGCAGAGCTTCATCGAGATTGAGCTCGGGCTTAACCAAGAGACGGCCAGGAAAGAGGCGGCGCGCTGTCTGGCTTGCGGCTGTCAGGACGTATTCGACTGTAAGCTGCGTAAGCTGGCCACCGAGTATCAGGTTGACGATGCCCGCTACGCCGGTTACAAGCGGCACCTGGCGATTCACGAGAACGAGCACCCCTACATCCTGCGCGACCCCAACAAGTGTATCCTGTGCGGGCGCTGCGTCAGAATCTGCGACGAGGTGATGGGCATCGGGGCCCTGGGCTTTACCAGCCGCGGTTTCGGCACCAGGATTGAGCCGGCGCTCAGTATGCCGCTCTGTGAGACGAATTGCGTTTCCTGCGGCCAGTGCGTCTCGACCTGTCCCACTGGGGCACTGACGGCTAAGGTCAGCCTGCCCCAGCCCGGCCCCTGGCAGCTTGAGACTGTGACTACCGTCTGCCCTTACTGCGGTATCGGTTGTAACCTGGAGCTGGGCGTCGTCGGGGATAAGGTAGTCAAGGTTACCTCGCCGCTGGCTAACCCGGTGAATAACGGTAACCTGTGCCATAAAGGTGCCTTTAAGCCGGGCGCTCTCCACAAGATGAAGCGGCTTAAGGCTCCCCTGATTAAACGGGATGGCGCTCTTAAGGAGGCTGGCTGGGATGAAGCGCTGGCGCTGGCCGGCGAGGGCTTGAGCCGGCTCCGGGACAGAGTGGGCGGTCAGGACCTGGCGGTACTGGTCTCACCCAGCCTCACCAACGAAGAGGGCTATCTCGCCCAGAAGCTGGCGCGGCTGGCTTTGGGCACTAATAATCTCGGCAGTCTCGGTGTCCCGGCGGTAGGCGAGGAGCTGGGCCGCATTTTGGGCAGCAACGCTTCCACCGCCTCCTATGATGATATCGTGAATAGCGACCTGGTCATGGTCTTCGACTGCGACCTGACCGAGGACTATCCCGTTATCGCCATCAAGGTGAGGGAGGCCGTCGCTAAGGGAAGTCGGCTGATTAACTTAAGCCCCCGGGCGAGCCGGATAGACCCCCTGGTTGACATCACCCTGAAGGTCAACCCCCGCACCAGCCTGGGGATACTGCGCGCCATGCTCAACTACATCATCGCTTACGACCTGGTCGATAGCGACTTTATCCGTTCCCGGACTACCGGATTTGCCGGCCTGGCCCGGGAGATGAAGAAGTATCCCCTGGAGAGGATTGCCGACCGGCTCTGGCTGAAACCGGCCAAAATCGTCGAGGCTATCCATCTCTATGTCCGGGCTAAGAGGCCGGTCATCATCGTGAATGCCGATACCATCACCCCGGCCGAGCTTACCATGCTCTCCGACCTGGCCCTAGTTACCGGGAACATCGGGCGGAGTGGGGCCGGTATCGTGGCGCTGCGCGGGGCCGGTAATGCTCAGGGTCTCATCGATATGGGGGTGGGCCCGGTTAACTTACCGGGACAGCAGTCTGTCACCAGTGATGCCGTCCGGCAGGGTTTCGAGGCGGTCTGGGGCCGGCCGTTACCTAGCGAGCCGGGAAGGGATGCGGTCGGTATTATCCACGATATTGAGGTGGGCCGGATTCAAGGGCTCCTGGTTCTGGGCAGCGAAGCCAGCGGCGCCATCGGTAACGCCATCTTTGAAGTCCCCGTGTTCTCGGTGCTGCTGACGACTGAGTTCCCCGAGGAGCCGCCCTATCCCGACGTAGTCCTGCCCGGTGCCACCTTTGCCGAGAGCCGGGGGAGCTACACCAACTGCGAGCGCCGCATCCAGCGACTGCACCGCGCCCTAGTACCTCCGGCCGGTAAGGAAAACTGGGAGGTTATCTCGGCGCTGTCGGGAGCCTTAGGTTATCCCATGAAATACGGTACGGTGGCGGAAATCCAGCGTGAAATCGCCCGGCTTATTCCTACCTTCCGGGCGGTAAATCACGGCTCCGGTGCTGCGGTCGGGGCGCGCTGGCCGTTCTTCAGCGAGGGCAGATTCAACTTCGAGGACGGTCTGGCCCGGCTGCGCCTCGCCGAGGCCGAGGACTACGAGCTCCGGGATGCTCTGGCCCTTTCTTAACGGTAAAGTTCTTTCCGTCGAGCTGCATACCGTCTAGTTTCCTCCTTGCCAAGCGCGGCTGATGGGGGATACAATCTTATCGCAGCCGTTATTCCTTAAGAGCTTTTCATGGCTGAGTAGTATTATATTTTGCAGGAGGCAGTACTATGGCTAAAGTTCTCATGGGCCCGCGGACCTGGCTCTATCCCATGCCCGCGCTGCTGGTCGGGGCCGATGTTGATGGCCGGGCGAATTTCATGGCTGTTGCCTGGGGCGGTATCGCTAACGGCGAGCCCCCGATGCTCTCGGTGGCTATCCGGCACAGCCGCCACACTCTCAAAGGCATCAGGGAGAACCAGGCCTTTTCGGTCAATATCCCGGCCTGTGATCTGGTGAAGGAGACCGATTACTGCGGGATTGAGAGCGGGGCCCGGGTGGATAAGGCGGCGACCTGCCATTTTAAGGTGTTCTACGGTAAGCTTGAGAACGCGCCGCTTATTGAGCAGTGCCCGATTAATCTGGAGTGCCGCGTGGCGCACATTCTGGAGCTGGACTCCCACACGCTGGTTATTGGCCGGATTGAGGAGACCCATGTCTCGGAGAGCTGCCTCACCGATGGTAAACCGGACGTTGCCAAGATGATGCCCTTCAGCTACGTGTCGAGCCCGGCCAGTCACTACCGGGCCTTGGGGGAGGTGGTCGCTTCGGCCTTTAGCGTCGGTAAGGAGCTTAAGTAGGGGATAGTCTTCGCCGGGGTAGCCGGCGCTTATTGCGCTCGGCGCGCCTAGCTGATATAATATAACCTGATAACATCTGGGGCATTATCAACTAATTGCGCCGGTAGCTTTAACTAAAGGTGAGAGTCGTAATCTAGGGTAGGCAAAACCTCTCTTCCCCAAAGGGGGGTGGGAGGTTTTTGTTTAGCGGTGTTTTCAGTGATGGTTTCGAACGAAGGAAAGCAAACGAAGCTAGACAGTGACCAGAAACTTGAGGTCGTGAGGCACTCGGCATCTCACGTCATGGCGGAGGCGGTTCAGGCTATCTTCCCCGATGCCAAGTTCGGCATCGGGCCGGCCATCAAGGACGGCTTCTACTATGACTTCGATTTGCCGCGCTCGCTGACCCCGGACGACCTCCCCGTAATCGAGACTAAGATGCGGGAGATAGTCGCCGCCGATAAGCCGTTTTACCGCCGCGAGGTGTCCAAGGAAGAGGCGCGGCAGGTCTTCGCCGCCCAACCTTACAAGCTGGAGCTGCTTAACGAGATTCCCGACGAAACGGTCTCCCTCTACCAGCAGGGAGACTTTATAGATTTGTGCCGTGGGCCCCATGTGGCTGCCAGCGGGGAGATAAAGGCCTTCAAGCTCCTCAGCGTGGCCGGGGCTTACTGGCGGGGCGACGAGCACCAGCCCATGCTGCAGCGTATCTACGGGGTGGCCTTCGATACTGAAGAAGCCCTTGCTGAGCACCTGCAGCGGATTGAGGAGGCTGCCCGGCGCGACCATAGAAAGCTGGGCCGCGAG
This sequence comes from Dehalococcoidales bacterium, assembly GCA_016931015.1. Classification (GTDB taxonomy): domain Bacteria; phylum Chloroflexota; class Dehalococcoidia; order Dehalococcoidales; family UBA5760; genus UBA5760. The sequence continues at coordinate 1,030 of JAFGFP010000105.1, read as the reverse complement.
CTCGATTTGTTCAGTATCAGTGAGGAAACCGGCCCGGGTCTGGTGCTGTGGCACCCTAAGGGAGCGGTGGTGCGCCGCCTGATTGAGGACTTCTGGAAGGAAGAGCATATCAAGCGCGGCTACGACATCGTCTACACCCCACATCTGGGCAGGCTCGACCTGTGGCAGACCAGCGGTCACTGGGAGATGTACCGTGATTACCTCTACAGCCCGATGGATGTCGAGGGTCAGCAGTATGTCATTAAGCCGATGAACTGCCCGGCGCATATCTTGATTTACAAGAGCCGGCTGCGTAGCTATCAGGAGCTACCGATACGTTTTGCCGAGCTGGGCACGGTCTACCGCTACGAGCGCTCCGGAGTCCTGTTCGGGCTGGCCCGGGTCAGGGGCTTCACCCAGGACGACGCTCATATCTTCTGCTCCTTCGACCAGCTCGAGGACGAGGTGGTCGGTGTCCTGGAGTTAGCCCGCTTTATGATGAAGAGCTTTGGTTTTAGCAAGTATCAGGTGTTTCTCTCCACCCGGCCGGAGAAGTACGCCGGCAGCCTGGATGTCTGGGAGCAGGCTACCGGGATTCTGAGGCAGGCTCTAGGCCGGCTTGGGGTCGATTATGAGATAGACCCCGGGGAGGGCGTCTTCTACGGGCCTAAGATTGATATTAAGGTCGAGGATGCCCTGGGGCGGGGTTGGCAGGGGCCGACCATTCAGGTTGATTTTAACCTGCCCCAGCGTTTTGACGTCACCTATATCGGGCAGGACGGTAAGGAGCACCTGGTGGCCATGGTACACCGCACCGTGCTGGGCAGCATGGAGCGCTTTCTGGCCTCGCTCCTGGAGCACTACGGGGGCGCCTTCCCGGTGTGGCTGGCGCCGGTTCAGGTGGTGATCATTCCGGTGGCCGACCGCCATCTGGACTATGCCCACCGCTTGGAGGCGGAGCTTAAAGACGAGCGGGTTCGGGTCAAGGTTGACGCTCGCTCGGAGCGGATGAACCTCAAGATTAGACAGGCGCAGCTGGATAAGATACCAT
>JAFGFP010000104.1 GCA_016931015.1 Dehalococcoidales bacterium | reverse complement strand
ACCTTACCCTCGCGGGCGGCGGGCATCATCTCGGTGAGCTTCAAGCCTGAGGTCGGGTTCAGCTTGACCCCCCAGGCCGCCTCGAACTTTTTGCGGACGGCCTCGTTAGCCACCGGTTGGTAGCCGGGGTACACGTTGGGCAGGCAGCCCATGTCGCAAGCGCCCTGGACGTTATTCTGTCCGCGAAGCGGGTTAACACCGCCGCCGGGCTTACCGGCATTACCGGTGAGCATCGACAGGTTGCCGGTGGCGATGACGTTATCGGTGCCGTGGCTGTGCTCGCAGAGCCCCATAGCGTAGAGGATGGTGGCCGGGCTGTTGGTTGAGTACATGCGGGCGGCCTCGGTTATCAGTGCCGGGGCGATGCCGGTGATCTTGGCTACCCGCTCCAGGGGATAGTTCTTAAGCTCTTCCCGGAAGGCCTCGAAGTTTTCACAGCGCTCCTCGACGAAGGCGGCATCGTGCCAGCCCTCATCGTAGATAATCTTCATCATCCCCATGAGCAGAGCCACGTCGCTGCCGGAGCGGGGCCTTAGCCACAGGTCAGCCTCGCGTACCAGATCGACCTCCATCGGGTTAATGACGATGAGCTTGGCGCCGTTACGCACGGTCTGCCGCACCTTCATGGCCAGCACCGGGTGGGCCTCGGTGGTGTTGGTGCCGATGGCCAGGAAGCACCGGGCGTTACCGAAGTCGTCGATGTTATTGGTCATGGCCCCGCTGCCGAACGTGGTGGCCAGACCGGCCACCGTAGGGGCATGTCAGAGGCGGGCGCAGTGGTCGACATTATTAGTGCCGAGTACCGCCCTCCCGAACTTTTGTGCGATGTAATTGGCCTCGTTGGTGCTGCGGGCCGAGGAGACCACTCCGACCTCGTCGCTATTATACTGCTTGAGCTTTTCTGCGACGAGGCTGAGCGCCTCCTCCCAGGAAGCCTCTTCGAACTTGCCGTTCCGCTTGATGAGCGGAGTGGTGAGGCGGTCTTCGTGGTGGACGAACTCGGCGATACCGAAGCGCCCCTTGACGCAGAGACGACCCTGGTTAGACGGGCCCTCCGGGTCGCCGCGCACGCCGACAATCCGGTCGTTTTTAATACCCAGGTACATCTGGCAGCCGACGGCGCAGTAAGGACAGGTGGTCTTTACCTCCCGCTCCGGCCGGGTAGTCTTCCGGGGGACGATAGCCCCCACCGGGCAGCGCACCATGCACTCGCCGCAGGAGTGACAAATCGAATCCGCCAGCTTGCTGTCTCCGAAGGTGGCCACCTTCATGTCGTAGCCGCGGTAGGCCATGTCGATAGCCCCGATACAGGCTATCTCCTGGCAGGTGCGCACGCAGCGGCCGCAGAGGATGCAGTAGTTACGGTCGATAGTGAAGAAGGGGTTACTGTCGTCGAGCGGGAAAATCCGGCTCGTCCGGCGAAGCGGCTGCTCGGTGATGCCGAGGTAGGCGGCGACCTCCTGGAGTTCGCACCGCTGGTTCTGGGGGCAGGTAAGGCACTCCAAGGGGTGCTCGGCGATAAGCAGCTCGACAACCGCCGTCCGTACCTCGTTAACCGCCGGGGTCTCGGTGTGCACCACCATGCCGTCCGCGGCCGGGGTCGTGCAGGCGGTGGGTAGCCCCCGCATACCCTCGATTTCAACGACGCAGAGCCGGCAGCCGCCGTAGGGCGCTAGGTCGGGGTGGTAGCACAGGGTGGGAATATAGATGCCCGCCGACCGGGCGGCCTCAAGCACCGTCATTCCCTGAGTGGCCTCGACCTCTTTGCCGTTGATGGTTAGCGTGATTTTATCCATGGCGACTCTCCTGAGACGGGCCGTTAGCGGGGGAAACCGGTTCGTAATAGGGAAGGGCGGAATTCGAGCCGCTGCGATACGGCAGGTACTTCCCGCTACAGGCCGGACAGACCGCCCCGTTACTGGAGAGAAAGACTTCGTGGCACAGAGGGCAAAAAGAAACCGGTTCATCCGGTTCCTTCTTCAGGAAGTCGCGGGCTACCCGGATTTTATCGACCTGGTAGATTCCGGTGTCGGCTTCCTTAATCTGACCGAAGAGGCGCTGGCTATCCTGCAGCTGCTTCGGTTTAAGTTTGAGAAACCAGGTCTTGATTTCCGGCCAGGCTTCGATTTTGTCGTGAACCAGATGAACCCTTACTCCCTCTCCGGAGTACTTATCGTAGAAGGCGAGGGCGTAGCGGCCGACATCGATAATCTTGAGCCACCGGTTGCCGATGGTGCATGGAGTCAGGAGCTGTACCGCATCGGGAAGGCACTTTGATGTCTCGCAGATGACGTCGAAGATTGTCTCCGGGGGCAGGTTCCGGTAGGCAAGCTCAATCATGAACCCTCCGATTAAGACGCCCGGAGAGACATGGTAGTGGAACGATTTTACCAGGCTCATATACTGCTCGAAGGTATATGACCGGATGTTAGCTATGATACCCTCCTCATTGCGCCGGCGTAACGGAGTCGGTTAGCCTGCCTGCTGCACTGTTTATTCATGGGTAAGTGCTTTGAGAAAATTTAAGGCATCCTTTTAGAGGATGCCTCAGGGGAATAAGGTATCCTTCCCCATTTCCACTCCCAATTCCAAAGACGGGAGACAGCAGCACTTCCACCTCTATCCCCGGCGGCACATCATGACTCTTTGAACCTTGGGGAAGATAGCTCGCCAGGCTAAGTTATTCGGTGGGAATCCTACAAACTATTAATCGGCTAGATGGTAACATACGAGTTTGTAGGTGTCAAGACGAGTTCGTCTCGCTTTAGTGTTTCCCCGCCGGCCGTTACCCTGGCTACTTCTTGGCAGCTAGGGCGGCTCTTACCTTCTCCGGCGTGGCCGGCAGGTGGCACATCCAGACGCCGCAGGCGTCCTTGATGGCGCTACAGACCGCCGGGGCGGTAGAGACCATGGTGGTCTCGCCGACGCCGGTGGCGCCCAGCGGCCCATCCTCACGAATTGTCTCCTGGACGATGGGCACCATCTCGAAGGTGTCGCCGATTTTGGGGAACTTGAACTTGATGTAGTCGGTGGTCTTACCGTGGATGTACTCCTCGCGCAGGGCATAGCCGACGCCCTGGTCCATACCGCCTTCAAGCTGACCCTCCATAGCCTGCGGGTTGATAACCGGGCCTATGTCCACCGCTGAGGTTATCCGGATTACCTTGGTGGCGCCGGTCTTGGTGTTCACCTCCACCTCGGCCAGCTGGATATTGTGACAGTCGGACATAAATGAGGGGCCGTGCCCCGTCTTCGGGTCGAGCACATCCTCGCCCGGCATCCGGCGGATAACCTTATATTGAGTCGGCTTACCGGCCTTCTTCAGGCCGGCGTAGGTCTTGGAGTCGGCTTCCTCCATGGCCTGCTTGAGCTCTTTACAGGCTCCAACCAGAGCGCCGCCGGACATCCAGGTCTGCCGGCTGCCCGCCGAGGGGCCGTTTGACCAGGTCTTGTCGGTGTCCCGGGTGGAGAGACGGATCTTGTCCAGGGGTAACTCCAGGACATGGGCGGCCAGCTGGGCCAGCATGGAGTCGTTGCCCTCGCCGGGGTCGGCGACCGCGCCGTAAACAGTGACCCCGTCATCGGGGTCGAGCTCCACGGCCACCTCGCTCTTATCTCCGGGCCAGCCGATGCCGAAGGCACAGGCGCCGATACCGACCCCCCGCCGCACCGGGCCACCGTCTTTGTTGAACTCGGCGGCCTCTTTCCGGGCCTTGTCGTAGGCGGGTTTAATAGCGTCGCAGAGCTCGGGGAAAGGCCACTCCTTAACCACCATGCCGGTGGCCTTGGTTCCTCCCGGCTTGAGGGAGTTCATCTTGCGGAGCTCTAAGGGGTCGATGCCGAGCTTCTCCGCCAGCATGTTCACGGTCATTTCCAGGGCGAACATGGTCTGGGGCGGGCCGGCTCCCCGGGCGGCGCCGCCGGAGGCGTTGTTGGTGTAGACGGTACGACCTAAGGCTTTGATGTTAGGGATATTATAGGAACCGGAGAGCATATTCACGGAGCGGTGCATTATCCTTTTCCCGTTTATGGCATAGGCCCCCGTGTTAAGAAAGAAGTCGTCGAAAAGGGCCGTCAGGTGCCCTGAGCTATCGGCGGCCAGCTTTATCTTGATGTTATAAGCGTGTCGCTTGGTGGTGAGAATCATCGACTCCGCCATGGTGGGGGTGTAGCGGATGGGGCGCTTGAAGTGTATCGCCGCCGCTGCCGTAACGGCCTCGGTGGTGACGGCTATCTTAACCCCGAACTGCCCGCCGGAAAATGCCTCCTGATAGCGGGCGTCGCGGCCCACTGCCTCCGCAATCTGAGTGGCGTGGGCGTGTATCATGATGCTCCGCCCGATAACCACCACCCGGGCATCCTTCCCTTCACCCTCGAGATAGGCGATGCTCGACTCCGGCTCCAGGGGCGCCTGGTGGTTGGTCTGTGTTGAGAACTCGGCCTCGACCACCGCCGCCGCCTCGGCTAGCGCCTTTTCGGCATCGCCCTTGATTAGTGGCTGCGAGTAGCAGGTATTGGGCGAGTGCTCGTGAATCTGGT
>JAFGFP010000103.1 GCA_016931015.1 Dehalococcoidales bacterium | reverse complement strand
CGCAGGTCTTCGGTATCGTCGGGCCAGCCCAGGGTGGAGTGGGGCCACAGCGCCGAGCTGAACCAGGTATCGAGGACGTCGGGGTCCTGCTCGAGGTGCGCCGAGCCGCAGCCGGTGCAGGCTCTAGCATCCTCGATGCTGACCGTTAGCTCGCCGCAGTCCCGGCAGTACCACACCGGGATGCGGTGCCCCCACCAGAGCTGGCGGCTGATACACCAGTCGCGGATGTCCTCCATCCAGTTGAGATAGACCTTGGTGAAGTGCTCGGGGATAATCCGGATGCGCCCGCCGGTTACCGCCTCGATGGCCGGTTGGGCCAGGGGTTTGGCCTTAACGAACCACTGCTTGCTGGCCACCGGCTCGATGACCGTCTGGCAGCGGTCGCAGTGCCCCACGGAGTGGGAGTAGGGCTCGATTTTCACCAGCTGCCCGTCCCGTTCCAGGTCGGCCAGTATCGCCTTACGGCAGGCAAAGCGGTCGAGTCCGGCGTAGGGGCCGGCGTTTTCGTTCATGGTGGCGTCGGGGTTCAGGATGTTTATCAGGGCCAGTCCCTGGCGCTGGGCGACCTCGAAGTCCACCGGGTCGTGGGCCGGGGTTATCTTAACGGCGCCGGTGCCGAATTCGGGGTCGACGGCCTCGTCGGCCAGGATGGGGATTACCCTTTTTACGGCGGGCAGCACCACCTGCTTACCAATCAGAGACTTAAACCGCTTGTCCTTGGGGTTAACGGCTACCGCGGTATCGCCGAGGATGGTCTCCGGCCGGGTGGTGGCTACGGTAATGAAACCCTGACCGTCGGTCAGGGGGTAGTTGACATAATACAGGTTTCCCTGAACGTCCTTGTGGCTCACTTCGAGGTCGGAGAGGGCAGTGGCGCAGCGGGGGCACCAGTTGATAATCCGCTCCCCGCGGTAGATTAGGCCCTTATCGTAGAGGCGGACGAAGGCGGTGCGCACCGCCCGGCTGGGGCCGGCCTCCAGGGTGAAGCGCTCCCGGCTCCAGTCGCAGGATACCCCCAGCCTCTGGTGCTGCCCGGCGATGGTGTGGCGGCACTTCTCCGCCCACTGCCGCATCCTCTCCAGGAACCTTTCCCGGCCCAGCTGGTGGCGGTCGAGCCCCTCTTTAGCCAGCAGTTGCTCCACCACCACCTGGGCGGCAATACCGGCGTGGTCGAGGCCGGGCAGCCACAGGGTCGGCTCGCCCCTCATGCGGTGCCAGCGGGTCATGATGTCTTCCAGAGTGGCCGTCAGGGCGTGCCCCACGTGCAGCTCGCCGGTGACGTTGGGCGGCGGCATGATAATGACGAAGGGCTTCTTTCCCGGGTCTACCTTCGGGGTAAAGCAGCCGTTTTCTAGCCAGAACTGATACCATTTCTGCTCCACCTTACCCGGCTCATAGGCTTTGGGCATACCAAACTGGGTCTGCGCTTCCTCGGTCATACTTGCCTTTCTAGAGTATCTCTGTTTTCCTTATTTCCTTAAGTGTCCCCTTTTCATGGTTTGTAAAGGCCGGAGTCAGTCTTGGTTAGCGAGTCTTATCTTCCGGTAGAGGTAGTAAATCAAAGCCGAAAGAAAGAAGGTGTACACGATTATTGGTAGAATCAGGAATGCGAAAATCATAAAGGCATCACCGGTATCACCTTGAAGAGCTTGCTCCGTGAGCTGTCTCCCGAAATACACTACCCCAAAGGGGATGAATAGTGGCGTTGACACTGGTGGAGAGCCGGGAGGTGGCGCCGTCATCATAAACATTCTGTGTATCCCAATCGAAGGGGCTAACAGAAAGACTGCTAACCAGATAAGGAGGAATTGTTTCCGCTTTATGTATTTCCACATGTGCTGCGGCTTTCCCCGCCCTTTCTCACATGGGGCGAGATTATTCTAGTAAGCGTAGTAGGGAGCAGGTATAAGGTTTTGGCCTGTCGGGTTTTCTCTTTAGGCCCCGCCCCCTCTCCCCGGTTGAATCCCTCTCAATCTCCCTTTAAGAAAGGGAGAGGTTCCCTCAATCAAATCCCTCTTGCGCCCCATTCAAAAAAGGGAGAAGTTCCCCCTTTGGCAAAGGGGGATTAAGGGGGATTTTCCCCCATCCCCGCCACCTTATCCAGTATTCGCTCCGCCACCTCGCGCTTGCTCATCAGGGGCAGGCTCTCTGCGTTACCCTCTTTATCTATCATGGTTACTTTATTGGTATCGGCGCCGAAGCCGCTCTCCGGCTCGGTAATATCGTTCGCCACGATAAGGTCGAGCCCCTTCTGCTTAAGCTTCTTTTGGGCATTAGCGACTAAGTCCTCGCTCTCGGCGGCAAAGCCGACCTTTATAAAGCTACCCGTTACCTCGCTGAGGATATCGGGGGTTCTCACTAGCTCCAGGGTCATTTCGGGGCTCTGCTTTTTAATCTTGGCTTGGGCGCGGCTCTTCGGCTGGTAATCGGCGACGGCGGCGGCCATAATCAGGGCGTCGGCTTGCTTCACGGCTTTAGCTACGGCCGCTTTCATCTCGGCGGCGGTGGTCACCCGGACGACGGCTACCCCGCCGGGCTCGGGGAGGTGGCTGGGGGCGGTAATCAGGGTTACCTCGGCGCCCCGGTCCCGGGCAGCTTCGGCCAAGGCGAACCCCATCTTACCCGAGGAGCGGTTACCGATGTGGCGGGCCGGGTCGATAGGCTCCTGAGTGCCGCCGGCAGTAACCACGATGCGCTTTCCGCTGAGGTCGGCGCTTTTCTGGAGCGTCTTCTCGATGGCGTCGATAATCTCTCCGATTTCGACGAGACGCCCCTCGCCGGTGGCCCCCGAAGCGAGGCGGCCGCGCGCCGGCCCCACGATAGTAAAGCCCCGGGCCCTGAGCCGGGCCAGGTTATCTTGAGTAATCTGGTTACGAAACATGTTGGTGTGCATCGCCGGGGCGATGATGACCGGCGCTCTGGTAGCCAGGACGGTAGCGGTGAGCATGTCATCGGCGATACCGGCGGCCAGCCGGGCGATGGTGTTGGCGGTGGCCGGAGCGATAACCACTATGTCGGCGGTGTCGGCCAGGGTGATGTGCCCGATACCGGCCTCTCTCGCCTGCCACATACTGGTTACCACCGGCCGGTCGGTAAGGCTGTGGAAGGTAAGCGGGGCCACCAGCCGGGTAGCCGATTCGGTCATAATCACGTTGACCTTAGCCCCGGCCTGGGTGAGCTTACTGGCCAGATCGGCTGCCTTATAGACGGCGATGCTGCCGCTTACCCCTAAGACTACGGTTTTATCATTCAGCATCTTTTTAATCCCGGTTCATATGATAAAT
>JAFGFP010000102.1 GCA_016931015.1 Dehalococcoidales bacterium | reverse complement strand
GAAATCGAGCGCTGCGCCCGCGCCGGGATAAAGGGCATCGGCGAACTCCGGCCGGACATGCAGTTCCTCAACCTCAGCGACCAGCAGCTGATGGCCCCCTTTATCGAAACGTTGACCAAACACGGGCTGGTTCTCCTCGTTCACGCCTCCGAACCCATCGGACACTACTACGCCGGGAAGGGCAACATCACCCCCGAAGTCCTCTATGACTTCATGGTTACCTTTCCCGAGGTGGTCACGGTCTGCGCCCACTGGGGAGGGGGGCTCCCCTTCTACGCCCTGATGCCCGAGGTAAAGGAGGCCCTGAAGAACGCCTACTTCGACACCGCCGCCTCACCCTTTCTCTACCAGCCCCAGGTGTACCGCCAGGTTATCGAGCTGGTGGGTAGCGAGCGGGTTATCTTCGGTAGCGACTGGCCCCTGCTCAACCCGAAACGCCTGCTCGACGAAATAAACTCTCTGGACTTATCCCCGGACGTAAAAGATAAAGTCCTGGCCGGTAACGCCCGGAGGTTACTGGGTATCGCCGAAGAAAGCGGGGCTTAAGCCATGGAGCCGGTGCGCTCTTTTATCGCCATCGAGCTACCCGACGAGCTAAAACAACAGCTCACCCGGCTGGAGACCGAGCTCAAAAAGGACGGACCGCCCGGGGTAAAGTGGGTCAGCCCGGAGAGCATTCACCTCACCCTCAAGTTCCTGGGGAATATCGCCGCCGATAAAATCGAAGCCGTAACCGGAGTTATGACGGAGTCGGCGCGGGGGATAGTCCCCTTCCGGCTGAGCGCCCGGGGGCTGGGGGTCTTCCCCAACCCGAAGCGGGCCCAGGTAGTCTGGGTGGGCATGGAGGGGGACTTAGACCAGCTAAGGCAACTGCAAAAGCAGCTCGAGGCCGAGCTAGACCGGCTCGGCTTTCCCCCGGAGGCGCGGGCCTTCACCCCGCACCTGACCCTGGCCCGCCTCAGAAACTACGCCTCACCCGAAGAGCGGCAGCGCTTCGGCAGACTCATCGCAGACCGCGAGTTTTCCGCCGGTGACATCGAGGTCGAGTCTTTAAGCCTGATGAGGAGCCAGCTTACCAGAAGCGGGGCCGTCTACAGCCGCCTTAGCTCGGTAAGGCTCACGGGGAAATAGCCCCGCACCCCGAAAAGACTGCCCGGAGGCATCTCAGGATACCCTTGTCAGAGGCTGGCTGGCTAGTGTATACTAATAGAAAATTTAACCTGGTTGGGAGGTGGACTTAATGGACCAAACCAATTTCCCCAAGTGCCTGAAGTGTAACAGCGGTGACCTGGTGCCCCTATCCGACTTCGGTAGTCAGGGAGCGGCAATACACTACAAAGCCTGGGTCTGTACCAACCCTGAGTGCGGCTTCAACCTGAAAATCAGGAACGGGGATATCTATATTAACGAGCCCATTATGAGCGGTAGTCTCCATGGTAGCCGCTCCCACTAATTACCCGGCTACTTAACCGGCTCCGGACTCTGATAGCAGGTGGGCTCCAGTGGTGAGCATACTTCGTCAGGCGGCTAAACTCAAAAGAGAGGCGCTTGATTTACTATTCCCCGAATGGTGCATCGGCTGCGGACGGGAGGGCGATTTTATCTGCCCCTCCTGCCGTAAGCTGCTAGCACGATTGCTGCCACCGCTCTGTCCCCAATGCGGCAGACCTCAGCCCGAAGGCAATCTCTGTAGCAACTGCCTTAGCTGGTCGGCGGCGATAGACGGCATGCGGGCCCCCTTTCGCTTCGAGGGGCTCATCCGGAGCGCCATCCACCAGCTAAAGTACCGGAACCTGAGAGCCCTGAGCGAGAGCCTAGCCGGGTTCCTCGGTGACTACCTGGCCGCAAACCCCCTTTCGGCGACGGTACTGGTGCCCGTCCCGATACACCCCCGGAGGCTGAGAGAGCGCGGCTATAATCAGTCTCAGCTATTGGCTCAGGAGCTGGCTAAACTCACCGGTATGCCGCTGGTAGCTGACTGCCTCGTCCGCGAGCGCCCGGCCTTACCCCAGGCGCGGACGGGAACCGTGGCGGAGCGCCGAAGCAACGTGGCCGGGGCTTTTGCCTGCCGTGACCGGAGGCTAGCGGGCGAAGCAGTGCTGCTCATCGACGACGTGGCCACCTCCGGGGCTACCCTGGATGCCTGCGCCGCCGCCCTGAAGGAGGCCGGAGCCAGTTCGGTCTGGGGACTAACCCTGGCCCGGGAAATCTAAGCGAATACCCCGAGGAGTGTTAGACGATGCAACTACAGATAAGCGGTAAGAATATGGAGCTATCAAGCGAGACACGGGCTTACATCGAGCGTAAGCTGGGCAAGCTCAACCACTACCTGCCCGAGATTACCGAGGCCAAGGTAGAGGTATCCAAGGAGAAGACCAAAGCCCCCGAGCAGCACTTCGTGGTGCAGATAACCGTCGAGAGCAAGGGCACCCTGCTTCGCAGCGAGGAGCGGGGGGCCGACCTACCCACCGCCGTCGACCGGGCGGCCGCCGTCATGAACCGCCGCATAGAACACTTCAAGGGAAAACTCTACGACCGGAGAAAGGGTAAAAAGCATAACTCGGCGGCTCACCTCGCCCCCGAAGAAGAACCGGAAATTCCCCAGGTCACGGGAAAGATAGTCAAAATCAAGCACTTCAGCCTCAAGCCGATGGCGGTAGACGAGGCCCTCGACCAGATGGAGATTCTGGGCCACGACTTCTTCCTCTTCTTTAACGCCGATACCGAGACCGTGAACCTGCTCTACCGCCGCAAGGACAATAACTACGGCCTCATCGAGCCCGAGCTGGGATAGGAACGCCCGACCGTTAGCCATATGAACGGCAAGCTAAAGTACGTAACCTTCAATACCGGGATGGGCTGGGTGGGGATACTGGGCTCACCCGATGGCATCAGGCGCACTACCCTACCCCAAGCCTCCGCCGAGGCGGCATACCAGCGGCTGGGCAAAGAGGCCGCCAGCGCCGAGCCTTCCCCACGCCTTTTCGCGAGCCTGACAGCACGCCTGAAGCGCTACTTTCAGGGCGAAAGGGTAGGCTTCCCGGACGAGCTCGACCTAGCGGGGGTGGCCCCCTTTCAGGTCAGGGTATGGCAGGCAGCCCGGCTTATCCCCTACGGTGAGACCCGGAGCTACCGGTGGCTTGCGGGCCAGGCGGGAAACCCGAAGGCGGCCCGGGCCGTGGGCACGGCGCTTGCCCGAAACCCGCTACCGATTATCGTGCCGTGTCATCGGGTGGTCGCCAGTAACGGCGGGCTCGGCGGCTTCAGCGGCGGGTTAGAGACGAAGAGGCGGCTTCTTAGTCTGGAGGTTCAAGTCAACACGGGGAAAATATAGCTTATCGCTCGGCTGCCGGAGCGTAAGGGACATCAAGAGAACTTTTAATTCTCAGGTTCTGGAACTCATTATCATACTTTTCAATAAGACCCTGGTCGGCAAAGCTAAAGTATCTATCTTCACCCACGATGATATGGTCTAATACCTTAATCTGAAGGATATTACCCATAAAGACCAGGTCTCTGGTAATCTTTTTGTCACTGGTACTAGCCACAGGGTTACCCGAGGGATGATTATGGGCAAAGATTAACGCCGCCGCGCTGCATTTAATGGCCCGCTCGACTATATCGCGCGGTGAAATCATGATACCGTCCAGGGTACCCTCGAAGAGGTCCTCGGTACCGACAATCTGATGCGCCTTGTTAAGGTATAAAACCTTAAATATCTCCTTTTTAAGGTCTCTCATCGAGTAGTAGAGATAGTCGAACACTTCCTGAGAAGAGTGGTAAACGGGCTGGTTTATTATCTTCTGTTTCAGAATCGCCGCCGGTAACTCGTGCATAATTTTGACGCAGAAGACACAACTACTATCTCCACCTATCTCCTCCAACTCCTGAGGTGAAGCGGTAATGAATCCCCGGAGGCTGCCAAAGCGCTCGATGGATTTCTTAGCCGCCGACTTGCTCTTTCGAGGTGATAGACACACCGAGAGGAGTAATTCGATAACGTCTAAATCAGTAAACCCAACAAACCCAGTCTCGATAAACTTCCTCTGCAGGGCCGTCATGGTTATCTTTTTCGCCGGTAAACGTGAGTCCATCAATCACCCCCGGCTCATAGAATATTTCTTTCCAGAAGGCACCCCCCACCCCCGAACCACCGAATGACCGAATTGGGTGACTTCTGTCACTTATTTTAATACCATGATAGCCACTTGTCAATACGTATGCGAACTATTTTGCTAGTTTTTGGTAGCTAAAAAACAGATTTCCCGAAATTTAGATGATACCATATACCATCGGCCTAGTCCGCTCCGGAGCCAGTCCGCTTCCGCCTGGCCCCGGAGGCACCCCTGGCCTTAAGGCTCAGGAAATCGAGGGCGTACGCCTCAATCAGGCCCTCGCCGGCAAAGCTGAAGTAGGTATTATCCCCGATGATAATATGGTCCAGCACCTTAATCTGCATGATGCTGGCGGCATAGACCAGCTCCCTGGTTACCGTCTTATCGTGCTGGCTCGGGGCCGGGTTACCGGAGGGGTGGTTATGCACGAAGATAAGGGAAACTGCGCTGTGCTTCAGGGCGCCCTCGATAACCTCGCGGGGGTGGATAACGCTGAGATTCACGGTGCCCGCGAAGAGCTCGTTAATATCGATAATCTGGTTCTGGCTGTTGAGATAGATGACCCGGAAGGTCTCTTTCTTCAGGTCTCTCATGGAGTGATACAGAAAATCGAAGACCTCCTGAGAAGAGGTATAGACCGGCTTGTCGATAATCTTCTCCTTGAGGAACTTCCGGGCTACCTCCTGAACCAGCTTGATACCGAAGGCGCTGTGCGGGCCGATGTCCTTTATCTGCTGTAGCTCCCCGGGGGAAGCCTCAAGAACCCCTCGCAGGGTCTTAAACCTATCGATAGCTTCTTTAGCCGGCGGCTTACAATCCTTACGCGGCGTCCCCAGGCTCAGCAAAAGCTCCACAATCTCATAGTCGTGGAAGCCGGAGAGCCCGCCCTTAATGAAGCGCTCCCGGAGCCGCCTGCGGTGTCCTTGACCCTTATCGTTCAGCGTCATGGCCGCCCTTCGCACCGCCTTTAGTAAAGTTATACACCCACTTGCCCTTCCCCAACAACCGGAACAGGCCCGTTCCGGTCACCCCGGCCAGTATCTCCGGCTCCGCCAGATGGTGGTCGTTAACAGACAGCACCCCGTCCGGCCTGAGCACCCGGTGCAACTCTGCCAATATTTTATCCGGGCTGCTCAGCTCATGAAAGATGTCATACAGGAACGCAACATCGATGCTCTCGTCCGGCAGCCCAGTAGCGCAGTCGGAGTGAATGGCCACCAGGTTAGCGAGCCCCTTCCGGGAGGCCTTATCCCGAACCATCTCAATCGCCAGCGGGTGGATATCCAGCGCGTATACCTTACCCGATTTACCCACCATTTCCGCCGCCGCCAGGGAGTAGCTCCCCGGCCCGCACCCATAATCGAGGATGTAAGACCCCGGCTTTATGTCAACTTCCTCCAGCACCTTACGGCGCTGCAGCGACCGGTCGCGGAACTTAAAGCCCAGGGCCATCAACCTGAAATTAGCATCGGATACCGGCTTATCCATATTATCCCCTCTTAGGCTAGCAGCCTACTCCAGACTGACCCCTTCCACCCCCACCAGTTCGCTAAGACGCTCGCCGAGCTCGTCACAGTAGCTCGTGGTCAGCTCGGGCAGACTGAGGTGAGTCACCCGCGACTCATAGGTCACCTGAAGGCTGACCCGGTCACGCCCCGGAAACTCCTTCAGGGTATCAATCACCCTCTGCAAGCGCGCTAGGTCGCTGTCTTTATTATCGCTCTGGGTAAGGTTTATCACCAGCCGACGGCTTACCTCGGGCACGGGGGACTCTTCGGCTGGCGCCGCTACCACCGCGGGTTCAGTGGGAGCAGCCGCTACTTCGGGTGGGGCCACTACCTCAGGCGAAGCCGCCTCCGGCTGATAGTCACGAACCGAGTCACAGCTAAGCTGCACCTCGTCGTTACCCAGCCTTACTTTACCTTCGACCAGGAGCATGTTCCCCTCCTGCCACAGGTCTTTGGTCTCGGCGTAGACCTTGGGCCAGACCATAACCTCGACCCGGCCGTCGAGGTCTTCCATGACGGCACTGGCGAAGGGCCGTCCGTCCCGGGTGTACAGGCTGCGCACCGAGGCCACCATGCCGACCACCTTGACATTCTGCCCCACCAGCTCGGCGTCAATCTGACCGCAGAAGGTGATATTGGGCAGGGTCTCGCTCCCGGCCAGGGCGCTGAAAGGGTGCTCCGAGAGATAGACCCCCATGAGCTCCTTCTCCCAGGCCAGCCTGTCCCTGACCGGTATCTCAGCGGGATCCAGGGCAAGACCGGGCATCGGCGTCGGCACCTCCTCACCCCAGAGGTCGAACATGGTGGACTGCCCCGTATCCCGCAGGCGCTGCTCCCGCTGGGCCAGGGACAGGATGTTGGGGACACTCTGTAACAGGCTCCCCCGATCGCCCAGTGAGTCGAAAGCGCCCGCCTTAATCAGGCTCTCCAGGGTGCGCCGATTGAGCCCGCTCAGGTCGGCGCGGCGGCACAGGTCTTCGATAGAACTATACTCGCCGTTCTTATCCCGCTCGGCGACCACCGGCTCCACGGCCCCAGTCCCCACGTTCTTGATGGCGGTCAGCCCGAAGCGGATGGCCGCCGCCCCACCGCCGTCCACCTCTATGGAGAAATTCGTCTGGCTACGGTTTATATCCGGCGGCAAGACCTCGATACCCAGACGGCGGCACTCCCTGACAGCAGTGGCTACCTTGTCCGACTGGTCGGCATTGGTAACCAGCAGCGCCGTCATGTACTCCGCCGGGTAGTTCGCCTTGAGGTAGGCGGTCTGATAGGCAATCAGGGCGTAGCTCACGCTGTGAGCCTTGTTAAAAGCATAGCCGGCAAAGGGCTCGATGAGGTTAAAGACCCTCTCGGCAATCTCGTCGGGGAAGCCTTTTTCATTGGCCCGCTTGATGAAGTTACGCCTTTCCTTCTTCATGACCTGGGCAATCTTCTTACCCATCGCCTTACGGAAGATATCGGCCTCTCCCAGGCTGTAACCGGCGAAGGCGCGCACGATGAAGAGCACCTGGTCCTGATAGACAATCACCCCGTAGGTCTCTTCCAGGATGCTGGCCAGCTCGGGGTGGGGGTAACGGATGGGCTCGAGGCCGTGTTTCGCCTTGATGAAGGTGGGGATATGCTCCATCGGGCCGGGGCGATAGAGAGCTACCATGGCCGCGATGTCGCTGAAGGCAGTCGGTTTGAGCTCCTTGATATAGCGGCGCATGCCGCTCCCCTCAAGCTGAAACACCCCCGCAGTCTCCCCCGACGACAAAAGCGCGAAGGTCTTGGCATCGTCCATAGGGAGACGGGCCAGGTCGATATCGATGCCACGCTGCCGGGAGATAATCTCTTTGGCCCGACCCAGAATGGTGAGGTTAGCCAGGCCCAAAAAGTCCATCTTAAGCAGCCCGATACGGGCGATATCGTCCATGCTGAACTGGGTCATGACCGCTTCCTGGGCGCTCCCCCGGCTCACCCGCTGCAGCGGGACATACTTGGCAAGCGGCTCCCCGGATATGACCACGCCGGCGGCATGGGTGCTGGCGTGGCGGGAAATCCCCTCCACCTTACGCGCCGAGTCGACCAGGTTACGGACTATGGCGTCGTCGCGATAGATGCTGCTCAGCTCGACGTTCTCCTCAAGGGCACGGCTCAGGGTCATGCCGGGAGCAAAGGGCACCAGCCGGGCAACCCGGTCGACGTCGCTGTAGGCCATCCCCAGGGCCCGCCCCACATCCCTGATAGCCGCCCGCGCCCCCAGGGTGCCGAAGGTGATAATCTGGGCCACGTGGTCCGGCCCGTACTTCTGCGAGACGTAGCTGATAACCTCGTCGCGGCGCACGTCCTCGAAATCCAGGTCGATATCGGGCATCTCCTTACGCTCGACGTTAAGAAAGCGCTCGAAGACCAGTTTGTGCTCGATGGGGTCGATGTCGGTAATCCCGAGGCAATAGAGGACGATGCTGGCGGCGGCGCTGCCCCGGACCCCGAACAGGATATCCTGCTTCCTGGTGAACGAGATGATGTCCCAGACGACCAGAAAGTAGTTAGCGAAGCGGGTCTCGGCGATTACCTCAAGCTCGTATTCGAGCCGCTCGCTTATCTCCGGGGTCGGCTGGGGGTAGCGCCGGGGCAAGCCCTCGCGGCAGAGGTCAGCCAGGAACTGGTCGGCGGTTTTTCCCTCGGGCAGGTCAATCTCGGGGAGATAGAGCCGCTCGAAATCGAGCTCCAGATTACACATGGCGGCAATCTTTTCCGTATTCTCCAGCGCCTCCGGGATATCGCGGTAGAGCTCGGCCATCTCCTCGGGGCTGCGGAGATAGAAAAAGTCCCCGGGCATCCGGAAGCGCTTCTCGTCATGGATGGAGGTGTTCCGCCCGATACAGAGCAGGATGTCGTGGGTCTCGGCGTCCGTACGGTTGATATAGTGGGCATCGTTGGTGGCCACCATAGGGATATCCAGCTCACGGCTCATGGTTATCAAGACCTGATTTACCCGCTCCAGCTCGGTCATGGGGTGACGCTGTATCTCCAGGTAGAAATCGCCCAGCGTCTGTTGATACCAGCGGGCCGCTTCTTTAGCGGCATCGAGACGCCCATCCAGGATGAGACGGGGTATTTCGCCCCCGATGCAGGCGGAGAGGCCGATAAGGCCTTTACGAAACTCGCTGAGCAGCTCTTTATCGATGCGCGGCCGGTAGTAGAAGCCCTCGAGGTTAGCCTTGGTGACGAGCTGTAACAGATTCTGGTAGCCCGTCTGGTCCTTAGCCAGCAGCACCAGGTGATAGTTTTCCTTATCTCCGGCGTTACGGTCGAAGCGGCTCCCGGGGGCGAGATAGACCTCGCAGCCGATAATCGGCTTTATCCCCACCTCTCTCGCGGCGAGATAGAACTCGATAACGCCGTACATCACCCCGTGGTCGGTTATCGCCAGGCTGTCCATACCCAGCTCTTTAGCCCGCTCCACCAGCTTACGAATACGACTCATGCCGTCAAGCAAGCTGTATTCGGTATGAACGTGAAGGTGTGTAAACATGGCCCGCCCCTAGCTTCAGAAGTTCGTCAATATTATAGCACAGCCCCGAGCCCCGAAGTATCTTTTTTAGGCGATAACAGTGTAAAATCTAGATACCGGAAAGGAGAGATGAGTTTGAAAAATCTGGGCGCCGTAGCCCGCTGGCTCTTCATCCTGAGCCTGCCGCCGCTGATATTATCGGCCACTATTTACTGTGAGTTTAACAGCCTCCGGCTCTACCAGGACGGCTTCGAGAAGTATCACATCAGCCAGACTACCGGCCTCGATGAGACCGAGCTTAACAAGGCGGCCAGCGGGTTGATTAGCTATTTTAACTCCGACGAAGAGTATATCAGCCTGACGGTACTAAAAGACGGGGAACCCTTCGAGCTCTTTAACCAGCGGGAGATCGCCCACCTAAAGGACGTTAAGGCGCTGGTGCAGCTGGACTTCCGCCTGATGTTAGGCACGGCGATTTACGTCGGGGTGTTTACCGGCCTGTGCCTCTTCTGGCGAAAGAGAAGATACCGGCGGGAGCTGGTAAGGGACACCTTTATCGGCAGCATTATCACCCTGGGCATGATTGTGGGCCTGGGCATCGCCTCGGTAGCCGCCGACTTCGACCAGCTCTTCCTCCAGTTTCATTTCCTGGCCTTCACCAACGAGCTCTGGATGCTCGACCCGGCCAGGGACTACCTCATCATGCTCTTCCCCGAGGGCTTCTGGTTCGATACCGCTATGCTCATGGGGGGAATAATCGCCGGGGTGGCCGGGACACTGTGCGGGGTAAGCGCCTGGCAACTGCGGAGGGCCAGGAAACAGGCCCTCCTCAATCAGTAGGCCGCACACTTTATGTCAAGAGCGCACCATGGTCAGCAGCATCTTGAACCTTTGGTGAGCGCGTAAGGCGTGCGGCTCGCCTGCGGGCATGATAACCATCTCCCCCTCTGTCAAAAGCATGACCCTGTCGGAGATGGTAATCTCAGCTTCACCCTCAAGGATATAGACCAGGGCATCGTAGGGTGCGGTGTGCTCACTGAGCCCCTGCTCCTTGTCAAAGGCAAAAAAGGTTACCGAGCCCGCATCTTTGTCAATGACAGCCCGGCTGACTACGGAGCCAGCCTGATAGTCGGCCAGCTCAACCAGCTTAATCACCCGGGCTAACAGCCCTTCACCACCCTCGTTCTGCGGCTTTACAGTCATAAATCTACCCCCTTCCCTTAAACAAGCCCTATCTTCTCAGCCCCCGGAAAAGGTTCCACGTGGGGACCCGCCCGGCGTAGTCCCGGTAAGGAGCGCCGAGCCGCTCGATATTAAGCTCGGTTTCCCTTACCGATGCCAGGCGGAAGAGGATTACGGCTACCACACCGAGCACTATCCCCGGCACCGACTGCGAGATGAAAATCACCGCTAGCGACCAGATGCTCATCCCCAGCCACATGGGGTGCCGCACCACCCGGAAGACCCCACTCTCGACGACCACGGTAGTCCCGTATGATGACAGCGCATCGCTATCCCCGGCCCTCCCCTTGCGGTGCAGCTCAATCATAGCGCCGAAGACAAAGATGGCCGCCGGGATGTACAGGATAAAACCGAGGGTGCGTAACCAGTAGATATGGTCCTGCGCCCACACCGGGGTGCCGCCCAGGACATACTCCAGAGCCAGGAGGGTAAAGAAGATACCCAGCCCGGAGTGGGCGTAGATTTCGCAGGTGATATGCTTTCTGACCCCCTCCGCGATGTGCCGCCCGTTGAGCACCCAGACGAAAGCACAGACGGCGGCCAGAATGATATAGCGATAGGTCATGTATCACCCCCGAATGTTCGTTAACCGGTTAAGCCGCCCCACCGCCTCGTTCTTCTCCTTAAGACCCAGTTTAGTCTTATCTATGGCCCGTTTCAAGAGGGCGATGGACTTATCATAGGTCTCCCGGTCAACGGGATAGGGGATGCCGTCCTTACCACCGTGGGCGAAGCTGTAACGAGCCGGGTCGCGGTAGCTGGGGGGCACTCCGTAGACCAGCTCGGAGATAAGGCTCAGGGCGCGGATGGTCTTGGCGCCGACCCCCTTCAACCCCAGGAGCTCGGCGAAGCCCTGCGGCTGGCGCTCATAAGTACTCAACAAAATCCGGCCCAGGCTGTCCGGGTGCAGGTCGCTGGTCGTCAGATAGTGTCGCGCGGGAAGCTCGAGCGTCTTCAAGCGCCTGAGGTCGCTGAGGAGCTTCTCCGGCTTTTCACCGGAGGCTATTCCGGCCACGGTGCTCCGCGCCGCTGCCGACTCGCTGGCCACCAGGTTAAGCGCCTGTCCCCTAGCCTCGGAGAGAACGGCGGCGTGGGGTTCGGCCACGAAATCGGCGACCCGTTCCCCGAGCCAGTGGTAGCGGCGGGCGTAGCGGGCGGTCTCGTTCATCCCCTGCTGGACGACGGCCCACGAACCGTCGGCGGTAAAGAGAAAGGTGTGGTGATAGAGCTGATAGCCATCCTGGACGGCGGCGCTGTCCACCTTAGCCGACATACGGCTGGCATAGACCAGCGGCTCCGGGTTCAGGGAGAGCCGCTCGCCCCAGGTCGCTATCTCGTCCGGCGTGCGGCGCGAGGTCTTACCCTTGCCCCCGGCCACGAACAGACCGAGGTCTCTCTCCAGGCCCCGGATGCCCTCTTTCAGCGCCCCGCACAGGGTAGTGGTCACCCCGCTCGAGTGCCAGTCGAAGCCCAAGATACAGCCAAAAGCCTGAAACCAGTAGGGGTGCGCCAGCCGCCGCAGCATCTCCGGAGCGCCGAAGTCGGTCACGATAGCAATCGTAATCTCCCGGGCCAGCTTAACCATACGCTCGAAGAGCCAGCGCGGGGCCTTACCGTAGTGGAGGGGCAGATTGGCAATCCCGGTTCTGGTGGGACCGAAGGCAGCCGACATACCCACCTCTAGCTATAGATGACAGCTATCACAGCTGGTAGAACTGCAACTGGAGCAGGAGCTGCCCCCCACGGGAGTACTCTGGCCGCTGCTATCCTTGGAAAAGGAGGCGAAGGAGGAAAGCACCCGCTTCGCCGGACTCTGACAGCGGGGGCAGGGAGCCGCCTCGCCCGAGTCGCTCAGGGCACGCAACAGCTCGAACTTGTGACCGCACTTATCGCAAAGATACTCGTATAACGGCATTTTTCTCTCCTGCTATCAGTCTAATTGTTTTTCGGCTCAAGGTCAACATTAGCCTGCCCTGGATACCTTGACTCGGCAAAGCAAAAGACGTTACTATGGACTGAGGAACGAGAATCTAAGGAGAGCCGAGATACTATGGTAATTGATGTTTCCGACCAGACCTTCGAGAGCGAGGTCATAAAGTCCAGCCTGCCGGTGCTCTTAGACCTGTGGGCGCCGTGGTGCGGCCCCTGCCGCATGGTGGCCCCCATCATCGAGAGCCTGGAGGCAAAGTACGACGGTAAGGCCAAGTTCTGCCGCCTCAACGTCGACGAGAACCCGCTGACCGCGGCCAAATACCGGGTGATGTCTATCCCCACCCTGATGTTCTTTAAGAACGGCGAGGTCGCCGATACCGTTATCGGGGCCGTCCCCGAGCGGGTTCTCCAGGCCAAGCTCGACACCATTGTCTAGGCCGTAAGCGTCAGGGAGTAAAAAACTACTCTTCTTTAGTCAGCTTTCGCACCGAAAGCCGGGGAAAGGTAGCCACCACCTGCTTTAGAGCTTGTATCCGGTTTCTAATATCCCCGGCGACCCCCTCGTCGTTAAGGAGCTGTCTCAGCCGGGCGGGGTCGAGGCCGAGTACCTGCGGCCACAGCCCCACCGGCTCCAGTAAAGCCCGGACGGCCTCTTCATCGAAGCCGGTCTTCTCCGTCATCTTATAGGTAACGGCGTGCTCCTCTCCGAAGACGCGGTTTATCCCCTCGGCCTGGCAGAAGTCGATAATCACCTGCCTCAGCTCGTCGAGCCGTGACTCAAGCTCCTTTATCTCCGATTGAAGCGCCACGTACTCCTCGACCGCTTCGGCGGCTACCAGCCCCGGCAGGACGCCCTGCTTCACCGGCCCCGGCCCGGCCGCCAGGTACTGATGGCGGTAGTAGGGGCAGTACTCCGGAAAGTCACAGGGGCAGTACTGGTTCTCGACCGCCGGGAATTCACCCCGGGCGATATTCTCGGCGACGGTAAGCACCAGCCGTCGGGCGGCCTCCAGTTGCGCCGGCTCCCTGGGCCCGCAGCTACACGGGGTGTTCGACCTGAGGTGGTACAGGGTCAACCTCTCCACGGGGAGCTGCCAGATTTGCTGCACCGCCAGCTGATACAGCGTTAGCTGGAGGTCTTGACTTAAGTCGTCCACGGTAAACAGGTTCTGACTGCTCTTGTAATCGACGATAGACAGGCCGCCGCTCTCCAGCTTGTCCACCCGGTCGATATAGCCTCTCAGCTTCACACCTTCAACATCAATGTAAAACAGGTGCTCTACCGCCAGGGGCATCCGGAAAGCGGGGTGATGAATCTCCCAGAACCGGGTCAGTATCTCCCGCCCGTAGGCCCGGTACTTCGCCTCCTCTTCCGCCGATTCGTACCCCTGAGAGAGCCACTTAGCCTCGTAGAAATCGAGCAACGCCTCCAGCGACGGCGGCGGGGGCACCTTAACCTTAAAGAGGTACTCCGCGCAGAGGTGCAGGGTGCTCCCGAAGCTGAAATACCACTTGTCCTTGGGCCTCAGACCATCGATATACTGCAGCTTATAGCTTAAAGGGCAGGCCTGATACAGGGAAATCTGGGTGTAACTGAGCGGTCTCGCCATCTTATCTCCTGCCCTATTCTACAGCGAGCCGGCGGTCTATTTCCAGGCCGCGCCGACCTTAAAAACCCGCCTTGCCAATTCATGTCCAAATCGGTTAACATTGATGATACTACTATCTAATATTTAGGAAGTATGGAAGATATCTCAGTTCTAGCCGCCTTTGTCGCCGGTCTCCTGTCTTTCCTATCACCCTGCGTGCTGCCTATGGTGCCGGTATATCTGGCCAGCCTGGCCGGCCCCGAAATCCTCGAAGCCAAGACCGATAAAAGAACCGCCCACATATTCCTCCACTCCCTGGCTTTCGTGGTCGGCTTTACCGTGCTTTTCGTTATCCTGGGCGCCAGCGCCGGACTGGCCGGTCTGGCCATCAGCGCCCACCTGGGCACTATCCAGAAGGTGGCCGGTATCGTAATTATAGTCTTCGGAGCCCTGATGCTGGCGGCCCAGAAGGTGCCCCGGCTCAACTTCCAGAAGCGCCTCGCCCCCCGCCAGAGCAGCGCCACCGGCTACCTGCGCTCCTTTCTGACCGGCGCCATATTCGCCCTTGCCTGGACGCCCTGCGTCGGTTACGCCCTGGGGGGCATCCTGATGCTGGCCATGGTCTCGGAGACCGCCCTGCGCGGCGCCTCCCTTTTGGCTATCTACTCGCTGGGACTGGGGATTCCCTTTCTCATCATCGGGGCCGCCTTCGATGCGGTGGCCCCCTTCCTAAAGCGCATCAGCCGCTACTCCAAGGTAATCTACATCGTAAGCGGTGGCTTTCTCATCGGGCTGGGGATTGCCATCGTCATGGGACGACTAACTTTGCTTGCCGCTTAGTTTAATGCTAAAATTAGCTTCGGGGGGATTTAGATATATGAAGAAGACACTAAAAAGGGTACTCATAATAACCTCGGCCCTGCTGCTGATGCCGGCTCTTTTGACAGCCGGATGCTCCGGCGGTGACCAGAGCCCGTCGGTGGCCACCATCGGCAAACCGGCGCCGGACTTTACGCTGCCCGACCTCGACGGCGAGTCCGTCTCCTTAAGCGACCTCAAAGGCAGCCCGGTGGTCGTCAACTTCTGGAATACCGGCTGCCCCCCCTGCCGCGAAGAGATGCCCTACCTGGAAGCAGTGTATAACGAAAATAAGGACAGCGTGCTCGTGCTGCTGACCATCAACATCGGGCAGAATGCCTCCACGGTGGCAGACTACCTGGAGGAGAACCACCTTACCCTGCCCGTGCTGCTCGACAGCGACGGGGGCGTATCTCAGAAATACGGCGTATCTGGTATCCCAACCACCTTTTTCATCGACAAGGACGGTATACTAAAGGTGAAAGTAATCGGTGGTTTTCCGTCCAAGGCTGCCATCGAAAGCCGGCTGAGTGAAATCATGTCCTGAGGAGAGATTCTGGATGAGTGACGTTTTAGGTGAAGCCCACGGCATAATCCAGTGCAAGGAGTGCCCGTGGTACAAGGCTTGCATCCTGCCCATGAGATTCACGGCCGAGGACATCCGCCGCCAACTGGAGCAAACGACGCCGGGCATGGAGAACTCGGCGGCCTTCGACCTCAACATGCAGAACCTGCTCTCCAGCATGGCTACCGCCGCCCAGAACTCGCTCCTGGAGAGCTGCCCCGTCTTCATCGACCGCCTGCGCGCCAACCCCAAGCTCGCCCAGCGCATCAAGGAGCTGATGCAGAACTGGGGGAAAGAGGAGATGGGGGAAGAAGAAGAGAAGGGTTAATATCCTTCGAGCCCCACATTAAACCCTCCCAAACAAAAATGGTGGTGATGGTATAATTCACTCATAAACTCCGAAAGGAGAGTTAATTATGCCTGCGCCAAATCTAGCTAATGTCCCCGACGTCTTCTGGCCTGCCCTCGGAGGTGGTATAGGAGGAGGAATTGCAATACTCATCGTTGAAATATTTCGCTGGTATGTTAATAGACCACTTATTCGCTGCAAGGCATCTTTGGGTTTTATACATTCTGGCATAGAAGATAATACGAGATACCTCTTTCTAGAGGCCACCAACCCACATTCCCAACCAGTAACCATTTCAACCTTCGGCCTCCTATACAAGAAAAAGGAGTTGGGGAAACTTCATGTGACCCCACAAGTAGGTTATAGCTTCCCGTATCAGCTGGACAACGGTAAGTCAATTATTCAATGGTCAGATATGCAATTGCTACTCAAAACCTTAAGAGAGGGAATGAGGGTTCCTCAAGACCTAAAATGGGTATATTTTCAAGCATCCTCAGGTAAGTTATATCGCAACAAGATTCCCAAATGGGTTATTAAGGAATTGGAAAGGGAATTCTATAAGCTAAATGAAAGCGAGTCTTCAAACACCTAAATCGGCTGTTTGCTAAGCTAATTAAACAAGAGTAAAATATACTTGTAACCGGAATATTGAGGCTACAGGGAGGCGACTAAATATGGAAACCGGCACCTGGAAGGTTAAGACCGGCCTGGCCCAGATGCTCAAGGGCGGCGTGATTATGGACGTGGTCACCCCGGAGCACGCCAAAATCGCTGAGGAAGCCGGCGCCTGCGCCGTGATGGCCCTGGAGAGAGTCCCCGCCGACATCCGGGCGGCGGGCGGGGTGGCCCGCATGGCCGACCCCACCGTCATCGAAGCCATCATGAAGGCGGTCTCGATACCGGTGATGGCCAAGTGCCGCATCGGGCACTTCGTCGAGGCTCAGGCACTGGAAGCCCTGGGCGTTGACTACATTGACGAGTCCGAGGTGCTCACCCCCGCCGACGAAGCCTACCACGTCTGGAAGCACGACTTCAAAGTACCCTTCGTCTGCGGCTGCCGCGACCTGGGCGAAGCCCTGAGACGCATCGGGGAAGGCGCCGCCATGATTAGAACCAAGGGGGAAGCCGGCACCGGCAATATCGTCGAGGCGGTGCGGCATATGCGCGCCGTTATGGACGGCATCCGTAAGCTGGTGTCTACCCCCCAGGAAGAGCTGATGGCTAAGGCCAAGGAGATGGGGGCTCCCTTCGCTCTGGTAGAGGAGCTACACAAAAGCGGTAAGCTGCCTGTGGTCAACTTCGCCGCCGGCGGCGTGGCCACCCCCGCCGATGCCGCCCTGATGATGCAGCTCGGCGCCGACGGGGTCTTCGTGGGTTCCGGCATCTTTAAGTCCTCCAACCCGGAGCCCAGAGCCAAGGCCATCGTCAAGGCGACCACTCACTACCAAGACCCGAAAATCATCGCCGAGGTCTCCAAAAAGCTGGGTGAAGCCATGCCGGGGTTGGATATAAAGCAGATTCCCAGCGAAGAACTACTGGCATCTAGAGGATGGTAACATGAGAATAGGTGTCCTTGCCGTGCAAGGAGCCTTTGCTGAGCATATCGCTGCGCTCGAGAAGCTAGAAGTAGAAGCCCTGCCCGTCCGCCTGCCCGCAGAACTCTTGGGTTTGGACGGGCTGGTTATTCCCGGCGGGGAGAGCACCTCCATCAGCCGGCTGCTATCGGACTACGACCTGGCCGGCGGGATAAAGAATCTGGCGGAGAGGGACCTGGCCATCATGGGAACCTGCGCCGGGATGATACTGCTGGCCCGGGAGTCCGCCGACCCCAAGGTAAAACCCCTGGGGCTCATGGACATCAGGGTTAAACGTAACGCCTTCGGCCGGCAGATAGAGAGCTTCGAGGCCGAGCTTGCCATACCGGCCCTGGGAGAAAAGCCCTTCCCCGGCGTCTTTATCCGCGCCCCGATAATCGAGCAAGCTAGCGACGGCGTGGAGACGCTCTGCCAGCTGGACAGCAGCACCATTGTTGCCGCCCGGCAGGAGAGACTGCTCGCCGCCGCCTTTCACCCCGAGCTAACCGACGACCTGCGTTTTCATAAGTACTTCGTGGACATTGTTAACGGCAGCAAATCTTAACCAGGAGAACGGCCTTGCAGAAGGTAATCACCGACGACCTTGAGGCGCTGCTCGACATTCTGCCCCCCCGGATACGCCAGCCCCTACAGGAGCACTGCGATAAACACCAGCTCTTGGAGGTAGTCCTCGACCTGGGTCGTACCCCCGAAGCCCGTTTCCCGGAACAGGAAATCGTCTTAAACCACGATGAGGTCGATGAGCAGGACTTAAACTACGTCGCCTCGCGCATCAGCAACTTCGGCGACGATAACCGGGCCGGCATCGAGCGTACCCTGCACCGCATCTCGGCCATCCGTAACCGCCAGGGGCGCATTGTCGGGCTGACCTGCCGGGTCGGGCGGGCCGTCTTCGGCACCATCAAGGTTATCGCCGACCTGGTAGAGTCCGGAAAGAGCATCCTGCTTCTCGGTGGGCCGGGGGTGGGTAAGACCACCATGCTCCGCGAGGCCGCCCGCGTGCTGGCCGACGACTTCAGCAAGCGGGTCATCATCGTGGATACCTCAAACGAAATCGCCGGCGACGGCGACATCCCCCACCCCGCCATCGGTCACGCCCGGCGGATGCAGGTTACCACCCCCAGTAAGCAGCACGCCGTCATGATTGAAGCCGTCGAGAACCACATGCCCGAGGTAATCGTCATCGACGAAATCGGCACCGAGCTCGAGGCCCAGGCCGCCCGCACCATCGCCGAGCGCGGGGTGCAGCTAATCGGCACCGCCCACGG
>JAFGFP010000101.1 GCA_016931015.1 Dehalococcoidales bacterium | reverse complement strand
GGTGGGTTATCACCTGCATCCCGTAGCAGATGCCCAGGACGGGCAGGTTCTTCTCGTAGATGTAGGCCGGCGCCAGGGGCGCCTCTTTTTCGTAGACGCTGGCCGGGCCCCCGGAGAGAATGAAGCCCTTGGGGTTTAAGTGGGCCAGCTTTTCCCAGGGGGTATCGTGGGGCACCAGCTCGCAGTAGACCTGGCATTCCCGGATGCGGCGGGCGATGAGCAGGCTGTACTGGGAGCCGAAATCCATGACCACGATGGTCTCGCGCTTGGCGCCGGGCAGCGCCTCGCTGGGCGGCGACGGCTGCTCGCCCCCCAGTTCCTTGGCGATCTCTAAATAAGTAGAGACTTCGATGTCGTCGCTGGTGGCGACGCGACGGCTGCCGCTTTCGTCTGGTTGTGGGTTTTCTTGAATCATTTCTATGCCACAGATTACCACTGTGGTATACTATCGTCAAGGGAAAACGGGTTACGGTGGCGAGTATTAGCTTAGTGTCGTCCGAATTTCCGCCGGATATCAGCCAGCAGGTGGCCAGGGGTATTTCTCTTCTCAAGCGTGGGGGGGTAGTTGCCTTCCCCACCGATACCGTCTACGGGCTGGGGGCGGCCGCGGATTCTCCCCGGGCGGTGGCCCGGATTTATGAGGTTAAGGACCGGCCCGCCGATAAGCCGCTGCCGATGCTTTTGGCGCGGGTTGCCCAGATAGAGGAAGTCGCCCGGCCGCTATCGCCGCTGGCCCGGCTTCTCGCGGATAAGTTCCTGCCCGGGGCCCTGACCCTGGTCTTAACCAAGTCAGGATCCGTGCCTGATTTTGTTACCGCCGGGGGTACTACCGTGGCGGTACGTATTCCGGCCCACCCGGTGCCGCTGGCCCTCATCGAGGGGCTGGGGGTGCCGGTTCTGAATACCAGCGCTAACCTGAGCGGCCGTCCCAGCGCCCTTACCGCCGGCGAGGTATCCGCTAAGTTTGTTGATAAGGTAGATTTGGTTATCGACGGCGGGCGCTGTCCCGGGGGTAAGGAGTCCACCATCGTCGATGCCACCGGGGAGGTGCCCGTAATCCTGCGTGAGGGGGCGCTTTCCCTTAGGGAGCTGGAGCAGGCTTGCCCCGGCGTTACCTTTCGCCGGGCTTAAGATACTTAATATGAGGAGGCTTAGTAATGCGTATCGCTATCGGCTGTGACCACCGGGGTCTGGATACCAAGCAGCTCATCATGGAGCTACTTCGTGCCGCCGGACATGAGGTGAGCGACCTCGGTGCCTATACCACCGAGTCGGCGGACTACCCCGACATCGCCCGGGAGGTGGCTACGGCGGTAGCCAGGGGCGACTTCGAGCGGGGCATCCTGATATGTAATACCGGCATCGGGATGAGCATGGCGGCTAACAAGGTTAAGGGGATACGGGCCGCTCTCTGCTGCAATACCTTCATGGCCAGCCGCGCCCGGCAGCATAATGACGCCAACGTCCTCTGCCTGAGTACGGAGCTGGGGCCGGAGCTTACCGGGGACATCGTTAAGGCCTATCTTAACGCCGATTTCGAGGGCGGCCGGCATCAGCGCCGGGTGGACAAGATAATGGCCCTCGAAGGCTGACTGACCCTGGTTTTGGTTTGACAACAGGCAGGGGCTATGTTATTTTTGTCAATAAGCTGACGGGTAAAACTCCGTGTTTACTGCGTGGCGGGGGTGTCTAGACTAAGCGGGAGGAATCGTAGAGGACATGAAAAGCGACATGGCGAAAAAGGGTCTGGAGCGGGCTCCGCACCGCTCCTTGATTTACGCACTGGGCTATACCAGCCGCGAGATGGAGCGGCCGTTCATCGGCGTTATCAGTAGCTTCACCGAGGTTGTGCCGGGGCATAAGCACCTGCGGGAGATTGCCCAGGCGGTCAAGTATGGGATATATGCCGGCGGCGGGGTTCCCTTCGAGGCCAATACCATTGCCGTGTGCGATGGCATCGCTATGAACCACCCGGGCATGAAATACAGCTTACCCAGCCGGGAGCTGATTGCCGACTCGGCGGAGATAATGGCCGAGGCCCACGCCTTTGACGGCCTGGTGTTTGTCCCTAACTGCGACAAGATAATTCCCGGCATGCTCATGGCGGCGCTCAGGCTTAACGTCCCGGCTATCTTCGTGAGCGGCGGCCCGATGCTGGCCGGCCGGATGAGCACCGAGGCCGGCGTCAAGCACATCGACCTTAACTCTGTCTTCGAGGGAGTGGGCGGCGTTCTCAAAGGCAAGATGAGCCGGGAGGAGCTTACCGCTCTGGAGGCGCTGGCCTGCCCCGGCTGCGGCAGCTGCTCCGGGATGTTTACCGCCAACACCATGAACTGTGCCACCGAGGCTATGGGTATGGGGCTTCCGGGTAACGGCACCATCCCGGCGGTGGATGCCCGGCGGGTGCAGCTTGCCAAAATGGCGGGCGAGCGCATCATGGAGCTGGTGGCTAGCGATATAAGGCCGCGTGATATCGTCACCCGGGCCTCAATCCATAACGCCCTGAGCGTGGACATGGCCCTGGGCGGGAGCACCAATTCGATTCTGCACCTCATGGCGGTTGCTCATGAAGCGGGCGTTGATTTCCCGCTGTCTTTGGTAAACGAGATAAGCGATCGCACGCCGCACCTGTCCCGGCTGCGGCCCGCCGGCGACCATCATATCGAAGACCTGGATTTGGCCGGGGGTATTCCCGCGGTGATGAAGGAGCTCAAAGGGCTGCTTAGCCTGAAGGAGCTTACCGTGTCCGGGAAGTCGGTGGCCGAGATTATCGATGGCGTCGGCTTCGTGGACCGGAATGTGATTCGGACGGCTAAAGATGCCCATTCACCCAAGGGGGGTATCTGTATCCTCTTCGGCAACCTGGCGCCGGACGGGGCCGTGGTCAAGCGGGCTGCCGTTGACCCGGAGATGATGGTGCACCGGGGGCCGGCCCGTGTCTTTGACTCCGAGGAAGCGGCCACCAAGGCCATTATGGATAGTAATATCGCCCCGGGCGAGGTTATCGTTATTCGCTACGAGGGGCCCAGAGGGGGGCCGGGGATGAGAGAAATGCTCACGCCCACCTCTCTTCTGAGCGGTATGGGCATGGATAAAGAGGTGGCCCTGATAACCGACGGGCGCTTCTCCGGGGCCAGTCGCGGGGCGGCTATCGGCCACGTTTCTCCCGAAGCTGCCGGCCGGGGGCCCATCGCGGCCCTCAGGGACGGCGACATGATTAGTATCGACATCCCCGGCTGCAAGCTTAATGTCGAACTCGACGACGACGAGATAGCCCGGCGTCTGGCGTCCTTAGCCCCCTTTGAGCCCAGGGTAAAGAGCGGCTATCTCCGGCGCTACGCTGAAATAGTAGGCTCCGCAAGCGGCGGTGCGGTGTTTAGCGAGAGGGGAGAGTAATAATGAAAATGACCGGTGCCCAGATTGTGTGGGAAAGCCTCCTTAAAGAAGAGGTCGAGGTCGTCTTCGGCTTCCCCGGAGGGGCTATCATCCCGATTTACGATACCCTGCCTGAGTACCCTCAGATGCGGCATGTCTTAGTGCGCCACGAGCAGGGGGCGGCCCACGCCGCCGACGGCTACGCCCGGGCTACGGGTAAGGTGGGGGTCTGTATGGCTACCTCCGGGCCGGGAGCCACCAATCTGGTAACCGGGATTACCAACGCCTATCTCGACTCGGTGCCCATGGTGGCTATCACCGCTCAGGTGGCCCGGTCGGTAATCGGCACCGACGCCTTTCAGGAGGTGGATACCACCGGCATTACCCTGCCCATCACCAAGCATAACTACCTGGTGCTGGATACCGCTTCGCTGGCGCGGGTGCTCAAGGAGTCCTTTCACCTGGCGCGCACGGGGCGTCCCGGGCCGGTGCTGGTTGACATCCCCAGGGACGTCCTCGCCGAGGCGACGGAATATAGTTATCCTGAAGAGGTGAACCTGCCCGGCTATAAGCCGGTGCTAGAGGGCCATGCCGCCCAGGTGAAGCGGGCGGCCAAGATGATTAACGAGGCGGAGCGGCCGCTGATTCTGGCGGGCCGTGGGGTGGCTATCGCCGGGGCGCACCGCGAGCTCAGGGAGCTCGCCGAGGCGGGCGAGATACCGGTGGTGACCACGCTTCTGGGAATCGGGAGCTTCCCGGAGAGCCACGACTTAAGCTTCGGGATGCCGGGGATGCACGGGGCGGCCTATGCCAATCTGGCGGTGGACGGGGCGGACCTGATAATTGCGGTGGGCATGAGGTTTGACGACCGGTTAACGGGTCGGTTGAGCGGCTTTGCGCCGCGGGCGAAGGTGATACACATCGATATCGACCCGGCGGAGATAGGGAAGAACGTCAGGGTAGACGTGCCCATAGTCGGCGATGCCCGGCAGGTGCTGGGGGCGGTAGTAAAGCAGATTTTACCGCGGGGGCACAGTGAGTGGCTTAAACAGCTAGGGCAGTGGCGCGACGAGCACCCGCTCTCGGTGAGAGAGTGTGGGGGGCTGCTGCCGCAGTATGTCATCAGGCAGATATATGAGGCAACCGGGGGCGGCGCCATAGTGGTGACCGGGGTCGGTCAGCATCAGATGTGGGCGGCGCAGCACTGTTGCTATGACCGGCCGAACAGTCTGATTTCGTCGGGTGGCTTAGGGACGATGGGTTTCGGCCTGCCGGCGTCGGTGGGTGTTAAAGTAGGCTGTCCCGATGATGTGGTGTGGTGTATCGACGGGGACGGCAGCTTTCAGATGACGATGCAGGAGCTGGGGACGATAGCCCAGGAGAAACTGGGTGTCAAGATAGCCATCATCAACAACGGGTATCTCGGCATGGTGCGGCAGTGGCAGGGGCTGTTCTACGAGCGGCGCTACGTGGCCACGCCACTGTCCGGGCCCGATTTCGTGCAGATAGCCGCAGCCTACGGGATACCGGGGCTTAGGGTAACCAGGCGCGAGGGAGTGGTGCCGGCCATCGAGCGGGCGCTCGGTGAGGACGGGCCCTTCCTGATTGACTTCGTGGTCGAGCCGGAAGAGGACGTCTATCCCATGGTGCCGCCGGGGGCGGCTCTGGCCGAGGTTATCGAGGAGCCGGTTCGGGGCGAGGTGGCAGTATGACGAGCAAGCATATCCTGGTCGCCCTGCTGGAAGACAAACCCGGGGTGCTTAACCGTATGTCCAGCGTCTTTCGCCGGCGCGGCTTTAACATTGAGAACGTTAACGTGATTGATACCATTAATCTGGGCGATAGCTCGCTAACCAATCTGACCCGCGTTACTATTGTTGTCAGCGGGTCGAAGGCTATGGTGACCCAGCTTAAGCGGCAGTTGGAAAAGATTATCGACGTGGTTAAGGTGTCGGAAATACCGGCCGAGGGCGAGGCTTAGGCCGGCCCGAGTCGGGCTTTTCGGGGAGAGAGGGAGCAGCATGGCAGTAGCGAGACACACCCTGGTGGCCCTGGTAGAGGACCGGCCCGGGGTGCTTAACCGGATGGTGAGCCTCTTCCGCCGCCGCGGCTTCAATATCGAGAGCATCGCCGTCGGCTCTAGCGAGGTTCCGCACCTGTCGCGTATGACCATTGTGGTCAACGGCTCGGCGGCTACCATCGAGCAGGTCAGGAAGCAGACGGACAAGATAGTCAGCGTCATCAAGATTTCGGATATTACCGACGAAGATACCGTGACCCGGGAGCTGGCCCTGATAAAGGTGAAGGCTACCCCGGCGACGCGCAGCGAGGTCATTCAGATTGTCGATATCTTCCGGGCCAACATCGTGGATGCCTCTCCCGATTCGCTGGTGATTGAGGTTACCGGGGATGAGGACAAGGTTAACTCTCTCCTTAAGATGCTGCGCCCCTTCGGTATCAAGGAGCTGCACCGCACCGGGCGGATGGCCATGACCCGGGGTGGTCCCGGCGTCGCGGCGGCCAAAGAACCGTCCAAGCGCCGTACCGGCAGCGGGGGCAAATCATAGGGTTCCGCCGGGTGGCGTGGTATGAAAGTGGTTGGTAATTACCTCCGGAGACCTCTTCTCGGTTTCATCCTGCCCGGGACAGGGCGGTAACTTTAGAGTCTATTATCCGGATATAGGAGAGCCGTCGCTAGTGATTGGTGCCCAGATTGTGTGGGAGAGCCTCCTCAAGGAGGGGGTCGAGGTCGTCTTCGGCTATCCGGGGGCAGCCAGTATTCCGCTGTATGATACCCTGCCCGGCTATCCCCGGCTGCGCCACGTCTTAGTGCGCCACGAGCAGGCGGCGGCCCACGCCGCCGACGGTTACGCCCGGGCTACGGGTAAGGTGGGGGTGTGCATGGCAACCTCCGGGCCGGGCGCCACCAACCTGGTGACCGGGATTGCTAACGCCTATCTCGACTCGGTGCCTATGGTGGCCATTACGGCTCAGGTGGCCCGTCCCGTAATCGGCACCGACGCCTTTCAGGAGGTGGATACCACCGGTATTACCTTGCCCATCACCAAGGAGAGCTACTTGGTGCTGGAGGCCGACTCGCTGGCGCGGGTGCTCAAGGAGTCCTTCCACTTGGCGCGTACGGGACGCACCGGGCCGGTGCTGGTTGATGTTGCCAAGAACGCGCTTGCCGAAGCGGCGGAGTACCGCTACCCGGAGAAGGTGGACTTGCCCGGCTATAAGCCGGTGCTCAGGGGTCATGCGGCGCAGGTAAAGCGGGCGGCCAAGATGATTAACGAGGCGGAGCGGCCGCTGATACTGGCGGGCCGTGGGGTGGCCATCTCCGGGGCGCACCATGAATTAAGAGAGCTCGCCGAGGCGGGCGAGATACCGGTGGTGACCACGCTCTTGGGCTTTGGCTGCTTCCCGGAGAGTCATACCTTGAGCTTCGGGATGTACGGGGCGTCTGGTGCCAACCTGGCGTTAGAGGCAGCGAACTTGATAATTGCCCTGGGGACGAAGTTTGATGACCGGGTGAGCGAATTTACCCCGCGGGCGAAGGTGATCCACATCGATATTGACCCGGCGGAGATAGGGAAGAACGTTAAGGTGGACGTGCCCATCGTCGGCGATGCCCGGCAGGTGTTAGGGGCCATAGTAAAGCAGATTTTGCCGCGGGAGCACAGTGAGTGGCTTAAGCAGCTGGGGCAGTGGCGCAATGAGAGCCCGCTGTCGGTAGGTGATGGTGGGGAGCTAACGCCGCAGTATGTCGTGAGGCAGATATATGAGGTAACCGGTAGTGATGCCATAGTGGTGACCGGGGTCGGGGAGCACCGGATGTGGGCGGAGCAGCACTGCTGCGGTGACCGGCCGAACGGCCTGATTTCGGCGGGGGGCTTAGGGACGATGGGGTTCGGCTTACCGGCGGCGGTGGGCGCCAAGATAGGCTGCCCTGACGATACAGTGTGGTGTATCGACGGGGACGCTAGCTTTCAAACCACGATGCAGGAGCTGGGGACGATAGCCCAGGAGGGGCTTGATGTAAAGATAGCCGTCATTAATAACCGGCGCTATATGGCCACGCCGCTAAGCGGGCCCGACTTCGTGCCGGTAGCCGAAGCCTACGGAATACCGGGGCTTAAGGTGACGGAGCGCGCGGGGGTAGCGCCGGCCATCGAGCGGGCGCTCAGTGAGGACGGGCCCTTCCTGATTGATTTTGTGCTTAAGGCGGGGGAGAGTGTATAATTATGGTTGATTACGCCGTCACGGCTAATTAAATAATTGCTCTGTAGAACTATTAAGGAGGCAAAGGTTATGGCCAAGGTATACTACGAAAGCGATTGTGATCTGGGGTTACTTAAGGGGAAGACGGTTGGTATTATCGGCTTCGGCAGCCAGGGGCATGCCCATGCCCAGAACCTGAGGGATAACGGCTGTCAGGTGATAGTGGCCGAGGCTAAGGGCACCCCGGGCTGGAAGGCGGCGGAGGAAGCCGGTTTTAAGGTAATGGGAGCCAGCGAAATGGCCAAAGAGGCCGATATCATCGTCATGCTGGCGCCGGATAACCTGCAGCCGGTGGTCTATGATTCGATTAAGGACGGGCTGGTGGCCGGTAAGACCTTCATGTTCGCTCACGGCTTTAACATCCACTACGGGCAGATTGTGCCCCCGGCGGATGTTAACGTGACCATGGTGGCCCCCAAGGCCCCGGGGCATCGGGTGCGTGAGATGTTCGTCGAGGGTAAAGGCGTCCCGGCTATCGTAGCCGTCCATCAGGACGCTTCGGGTAAGGCTAAGGATATCGCCCTGGCTTACGCCAAGGGTATCGGCTGCGCCCGGGCCGGGGTCATCGAGACCACCTTTGCCGAGGAGACGGAGACTGATCTCTTCGGGGAGCAGGCGGTGCTCTGCGGCGGGGTAACCGCGCTCATCAAGGCCGGCTTCGATACCCTGGTCGAGGCGGGCTATCAGCCGGAAATCGCCTATTTCGAGTGCTGTAACGAGCTCAAGCTAATCGTTGACCTCATCTACGAGGGCGGCCTGACCTATATGCGCTACTCGGTGAGCGATACCGCTGAGTACGGCGACTATACCCGGGGGCCGAGGATTATCAGCGATGCCGTCAGGGAAGAGATGGAGGTAATGCTGGCCGAGGTTCAGGACGGCACCTTCGCCCGGGAGTGGATTCTGGAGAACCAGGCCAAGCGCCCGGTTTACAACGCCCTGAAGCGCATGGACGAAGAGCACCTGCTGGAGAAGGTGGGTAAAGAGCTTCGCGCCATGATGCCCTGGCTCAAGAAGAAATAGCCTTCGCGTTAGTTACCAAAAAGTAGTTAATATCGGGGGCGTAACCAACCTGTTTGCGTCTTCTGTGATTGATTTTGTGGTGGTGGGTGGACAGGTTAAAAGGTAGGGGCGTAACTATGGATAGATTAATCATTTTCGATACCACCCTGCGGGACGGGGAGCAGGCGGCCGGTGGGGCGCTTAATATCAACGAAAAGCTGGAGATAGCCCGGCAGCTGGAGCGGCTGGGGGTGGACGTTATCGAGGCGGGCTTTCCCTGTAGCTCCCCGGGCGATTTCAATTCGGTAAGCCTTATCGCCCGGGAGGTGAGAGGGCCGGTGATTTGCGCTCTGGCGCGCGCCCACCCCGACGATATCGACAGCGCCTGGGAGGCAATCAAGGGTGCCGCCCGTCCGCGCATCCACGTTTTCGTCTCGGCGTCCGATATTCACCTCATGCATCAGCTTAAGAAGAGCCGGGAGCAGGTTCTGGACCTGGCGCGGGACATGGTGGCGCGGGCGAAAAGGTATACCGACGATGTCGAGTTCTCGCCC
>JAFGFP010000100.1 GCA_016931015.1 Dehalococcoidales bacterium | reverse complement strand
ACCGCGTTTGAGAAAATCTTAAAGCCGTCTCCGTGCTCTTTTAGGCCCTCTCTCGTCCAGCGGGGGTGCTGAGTGCCTCGGAGGTGGCGCTCGGGGTGGGGCATCAGGGCGAAGATGCGTCCCGAACTATCGCAGATACCGGCGATGTCGGCCAGCGAACCACTGGGGTTATAAGGATAGCCGGGACTTGTTTTACCGTCCTCGTCGGTGTAGGTGAGCACTACGTTTAGCTTAGCCAGGGTCTTATCGTCGGCCACCACCTTACCCTCGCCGTTAGCCACCGGCAGGTAGAGGCGGCTGAGCCCCTGGGTAAAGATACAGGGGCTTTCCTCGTTCACCCGGAGATACACCCAACGGCACTCGAAGCGACCGGAGTCGTTGGCGGCTAAAGTTATCTTCGGCTCTCCGCTGTCTATCTCGGGTAGGATACCGGCCTTAATCAACACCTGAAGGCCGTTGCAGATACCCAACACCAGCCCGCCCCGCTCGACGAAGCCCCGGATGTCCTCGGCTAGCTTCAGCCTGAGCTCGTTAGCCAGCACCTTACCGGCGCTGATGTCGTCGCCGTAGGTAAAGCCGCCGGGAACGACCAGTATCTGGTAGCCGGTGAGGTGCTCCTCGCGGCGGATGAGCCGGTTAACGTGCACCAGAGAGGTCTCGGCGCCCGCCTGCTGGAAGGCGTAGGCCGTCTCCTGGTCGCAGTTGGTTCCCGGGGCCCGCAGTATCAGGGTCTTAACCTTAGTCATCTTACCACCTGAGCGGCTTCTGCCACGCCTCCTTGAGCTCTTTAAGCGACCTCACCAGAATCTTCTCCCCGGCCAGGCCGTATATCTCCAGCCTGGCCGAATCGGTGACCTGGCCGATGGCCGCCAGGCTGACTCCCCGCATCACCTCTCTAAATTCCGTCTCCTGCTCCGGGGCTATCTCCGCCAGAAAGCGGCTGTTCGACTCCGAAAAGAGGATGGTATCATCGCGGCTTATCGGTTCCCCCAGGGGCACCGAATTCAGGTGCACCAGTGCCCCCAGCCCCCCGGCGAAGGCCATCTCGCTTACGGCCACCCCCAGCCCGCCCTCGCTCAGGTCGTGGCAGGCCCTGACCAGCCCTCGCCTGGTAGCCAGGCTGAGCCGCTCCATAGTTCGTTTCGCTTGCTGTGGGTTCACTCTGGGAACACGGTTACCGGTCAGGCCGTTTAGTCTGAGATACTCCGAGCCGCCGAGCTCGTTATGGGTTAAGCCCACCAGGTAGATGAGGTCGTCAGGCTGTTTAAAGTCCATGGATACCGCCCGGCTCACGTCCTCCATAATGCCCAGCGCCGAGATGAGTAAGGTGTGCGGGATACTGATGACCCGGCCCTGGTATTCGAACTCGTTATATAAGCTATCCTTACCGGAGATAAACGGGGTCTCGTAAGCGAGCGCCATGTCGTAGCAGGCCTGGGCGGCCCGCACCAGGGCGCCCAGTATCTCCGGCTCCCGGGCATCGCCCCAGCAGAAGTTATCGAGCAGGGCGACCCGGGCTAGGTCGCCGCCGACGGCGATAATCTGCCGCAGGGCCTCGTCAATCGCCGAGGCGGCCATCCAGTAGGGGTCTATCTCCCCGTACCTCGGATTTACGCCGCAAGACACGATAGCTCCCGTCTCCGAGTCTAACACCGGCCGGATGATGGCGGCATCACCCGGGCCGTCGTTATCTCTACCCACCAGGGGCTTAAGGACGCTGGCCCCCTGTACCTCGTGGTCGTACTGGCGGATAACCCATTCCTTACTGCACACGTTCCACGAGCCGAGGATACCGAGCAAAGCCTCGCCCGGGTCGTCGGGGCAGGCAAAGTCGGGCTCGGGGTGGCGGGGCGGCGTCCAGGTCGCCTGGCGGCTCACCTGCGGAATACCGTGGTGCAAAAACTCCATATCGAGGTCGCAGACCTGGTTTCCCTGATAGAGGAGCGTCAAGCGCTTGTCATCGGTAAACTCACCGATAACCACCGCCTCGACGTCCTCGTCGGAAAAGAGCTTAAGGAGCTCCCCGGCTTTCTCCGGCGGCACCGCCAGCACCATTCGCTCCTGGGACTCGGAGACCCATATCTCGGTGTAGGAGAGACCGGCGTACTTCAGGGGTACTCTATCTAGATAGACCTTGACCCCGGTATTGGCCCCCATCTCGCCTACCGCCGAGGATAGCCCCCCGCCCCCGCAGTCGGTTATCCGTGAGTAGAGGCGGCGGTCACGGGCCTGGAGCAGGGTGTCGATAACCTCCTTCTCCACGATGGGGTTACCGATTTGGACCGCGCTGAAAGAGGCGCTGCTCGATTCCTCAGTGAGTTGCTCCGAGGCGAAGGTGACCCCATGTATCCCGTCGCGGCCGGTCCTGCCCCCGACCAGCACCACCAGGTCGCCGGGCCGCTGCTGGCCACTGGCGGCCAGCTCTTTGGGCATTATTCCCAGGGTGCCGCAGAAAACGAGGGGATTAGCCAGGTAGCGCTCGTCGAAGAGGACGGCGCCGTTAAGGGTGGGTATCCCCAGGCGGTTACCGTAGTCGGCGACCCCGGCCCGCACCCCCTTGAAGATGCGTCGCGGGTGCAGCACCCCCTTGGGCAGTTCCTGGTGGGGGAAGTCCGGGGGGGCAAAGCAGAAGACATCGGTGTTCAGTATCGGCCGGGCGCCCAGACCGGTGCCCAGCGGGTCGCGCACCACGCCGCCGATGCCGGTGGCGGCGCCACCGTAGGGCTCGATAGCCGAGGGGTGATTATGGGTTTCGACCTTGAAGCAGAGCGCCCGCTCGCCGTCGAAGTCAATGGCCCCGGCGTTATCGGCAAAGACCGAGAGGCACCACGGCTTGTTAAGCTCCTCGGTTGCCTTCATGATGGTGTTCTTAATCAGGTTGTCGATGACCTCTCCGTCCAGACTGATGCGGGCCTTGAAGGTCTTATGGACGCAGTGCTCCGACCAGGTCTGGGCCAGGGTCTCTATCTCGACGTCGGTGGGACGGCGCCTCAGCTTGTGGAAATATTCGCTGATTGCCTTGAGCTCGTCTTGGCTGAAGGAGAACTGCTCTCCCGCCTCCCCTATCTCCAGCTCTTTTAGCTGAAACTGGTACTGTGGCGTCTCCGGGAAGGTCAGCGGCTCCTCGGTGACCACGTGCTGGATGATGGGGTTTACCAGCAGCTTATCGCAGATGGTCGCTAGCTGTG
The DNA here is from genome assembly GCA_016931015.1 of Dehalococcoidales bacterium. Classification (GTDB taxonomy): domain Bacteria; phylum Chloroflexota; class Dehalococcoidia; order Dehalococcoidales; family UBA5760; genus UBA5760. The sequence continues at coordinate 9,748 of JAFGFP010000100.1, read as the reverse complement.
CCTTATCCAGCTCGCCCTGGATTAGGTATCTCCGGGCGGTCTTAATTGCCCGAACCCCGCTTATTCCCAGGTCGGCTAGCGCTTTAGTGATGGTGGCCTCGACCGGGTCGGTGACCCCGGCGTTGTAGGCGACCTCGATGCTGTGGCTAGTGTCCCCGGCTTCGTCCGGGGCGTAGCGGCCCGGCTTATCGTACCGGTATTCCTGGGTTACCGGGTCGGCCAGCAGGCGGCGGCAGATAAGCTCCAGCTTCTCGGCGCTCAGGTCGGCGTCCAGCCGGTAGATATCGACCACGCGCACCCGGGACACCGAGCTTATGCCCAAATCGTGGATGTCACGCACCAGGCCCAGGCCCCTGGCGTCAGGCAACTCCTCTTTTAAGAAGACTTCGATTCTATGCATTACGTCGTTCGCTTTTTCAAAAAGAATCCCGGTTCTGTGCCTTCCCTCATCTTAATAGTCTAGGCCTTCGGATAAAGCATAAGAGGGGCTGCCGCCCCCCTCTGGATGTCTAACCCCTCTCCGCCTGATGGTATCTCATACTATGCGCCCAGTAACTCGGTTACTGCGGCGTTTATCTCTTTCCCCTCGGCTCTCCCCTTGAACTTGGCGATGAGCTGGGGCATAACCTTGCCCTTGTCGCGGGGGCCCTGGGCGCCCACCTCGGCGATGAGCCGCCGGGCCTCGACCATGATTTCCTCCGGGGTGGCCGGTGGGGGCAGGTGTTCCTGGAGTATGGCCAGCTCGGCTTCCTCCTGGGCGACCAGGTCGGGGCGGTTTCCCTGCCTGAAGGCCTCGATGCTCTCCTGGCGCTGCTTAACCTCTTTAGCGATAACCCCGAGGATGCCAGCTTCGTCCAGGGCGGCGCGCCGGGCAATCTCGGCGTTCTTGATAGCCGCCATCACCAGCCGGATAACCGAGCGCCTGGTAACGTCTTTCTCCCTTATCGCCTGCCTTAGCTCGGTATCCAGTTTCTCTTTCAGACCTACTTCCATGCCGCCCCCCGATTTAGTAATTCCGCTACCCCTTATGAGAAAGCGCTCAGGCTGACGGGTGGGGTTACCCTTAGCTCCCTGAGACTCAACTAGCTCCGCGACGACCTGGCGGACTTACGCCTTTTGGCGGCCCGCTTTCGCTTGCGTCTCACGCTGGGCTTCTCGTAGTGTTCGTGGCGGCGCACCTCGGATAGAATGCCATCCTGCTGCACCTTCTTGTTGAACCGCTTGAGCAAGCTGTCAAAGCTTTCATTACCGCCGGCGACTACATTAGCCACATAGCATCAGCTCCTTTTAGACCCTGAACAGGTCATCTAGTAAAGTATGAAAGCCCTTCTCTTTTAAGTAGCGCTTCACTCTGCCCGCGAGAGGCAAAGTCGCCGCCTGGAGTCAGGGAACACCATCATTTTAATGGGCGGTGATTACCTTGTCAAGGAAGGTCAGGAGAGGGCGGCCGGTTTACGGCTTCCCCGCCGCTTAGCCTTACTCCGGACGCCGGTTCTTTTCAGTATTTCCCGGGCGGCGATGACTCCCGAAGCCGAAGCCTGCACCAGTCCGCGGCTGACCCCGGCGCCGTCGCCGGCGGCGAACAGGTTTTTGACCTCGGTCTCCAAGCTGGCGCTTAAGTGGGGCCGGCAGGAGTAGAACTTGACCTCGACACCGTAGAGCAGGGTGTGCCGGTCGGCCACACCCGGGGCCAGCTTGTCCAGCGCCTGGAGCATCTCGATGATGCCGGTAAGGTGGCGGTAGGGGATGACGAAGCTGAGGTCGCCCGGGGTGGCCTCCTTCAGGGTAGGCTTCACGATGCCGCGCTCGATGCGGGCCGGGGTGGAGCGGTGGCCCTCCATCAGGTCGCCTAGCCGTTGTATCAGTACCCCGCCGCTTAAGATGTTGGCCAGACGGGCGATGTATTTGCCGTAGGCGATTGGTTCCCGGAAGGGTTCGGTGAAGTTGGTGCTTACCAGCAGGGCGAAGTTGGTGTTCTGGCTCTTGGAGCTGGCGTAGCTGTGGCCGTTAACCGTGATTACGGAGTCGCTGCCGCCGCTGGTCTCCATGGTGACCTCGCCGGCGGGGCACATGCAGAAGGTCCTGATTCGGTCGTCGAAGCTCTTGGAGAGATACTCCAGCTTCGCTTCGTAGAGCACGCTGGTCAGTTCCTCGGTCACCGCGACCGGCACCTCGACCCTGATGCCGACGTCAACCGGGTTACGGTACAGGGTCAGCTTAAGACGTTTGGCCTCATTTGCCAGCCAGTCGGCACCTTCCCGGCCCGGGGCTAAAATCAGGTAGTCGCCGTCGAATCTCTTCCCGGTCTCGGTCTCGACCCCCCTCACCTTATTCCCACCGATGATGATGGTGGCGGCGGCGGTCTCCAGCCTGAGCTCCAGTCGTGGAATCAGGTGGTTACGCATCGCCCCCAGTATCGAGCGGCAGCGCTCGGTGCCCAGGTGACGCAGCGGCACCGGTATCAGGCGCAGGCCGGCCAGCGAGGCGCGGCGGCTTACCTCGTCGACCCGGTCGCCCACCCCGTAGAGCTGGCTGGGGGCGCCGTACTTGAGATAGAGCTCGCCGACATAGTTAATCAGGGCCTCGGTCTCGGTTACGCCCAGGTAGTCCTTAAGCCGCCCCCCGACCTCGGGAGTCAGGGTGAGCTTACCGTCGCTGTAGGCCCCGGCCCCGCCCAGGCCGCAGACCAAGTTGGTGCGCTCGTCGAGGTCCTTCCCCTTCTCGATGAGGAGAACCTTGAGCCCGACCACCCGGGATAGCTCCAGGGCGGCAAAGATACCGGCGGGCCCGCCGCCGACGATGATGACGTCGTATTTTTCGGCCATTTTACCTCAACAGCAGTGATATTGTATTACCCCCGGCCGGGGTCGTCAAGGAAGCGGTTTTAATGAAATCTTAATGCTGTTTTTAGGGACATTTAATGCCAGTAGTCTATTATGGGGTATAGGCTAAAGCCCGAGTTTGCTTGCCATTTGGCGAAAAATATGATACTATTGAAGGGTATTAAAGTCTGCCGAGGGAGGTTATAATTTAGCGATGAGTGCTAATAACAATCATCGGGGTGATTTGGGTGAGATACTGAGGCAGCAGAGGGTTATGATGTCATTGACGCTGGGCGAGCTGGCGGAGAAGTCCGGAGTCTCAGCGTCTCATCTGGGCCGCATAGAGCGCCGGGAGCGCTTCCCATCGGGCCGTATTCTACGCCGGCTGGCTAAACCCTTGGGCTTCGAGGAGAACGAGCTTTTCGCTCTGGCCGGTTATCTCTCCCCCACCCCTTCCAGCATCGCCGAAGAGAGTCCGGCCTATACCGGCCGGCGGCTCGACCCTTACGTTGCCCGCATGCTGGCCCAGGAGCCGGTTGACGTCCAGCGCGCCGTCATCGGTATCCTGAGCATCTTGAAGAGCCTGGCCAGCAGCATGGCCGGAAAACGGGAACGCTAGCCGCTTCGCTAGCTATAGACGGCGATAACTACCGCTTCCTTGGGGTTGTGCTCGTCGAAGAAGACGACGGCCACCTTCCGCCCCAGGGCCATCTCGGCGGCGGGCAGGTTCCTGGCCACGGCAATATCCTCGAGGTAGGCTTTATAGCTACCGGTGAGCTGAATGGTCGCCTCGTAGTCGGTGGCGTTAAAGCTCTTCAGTATCGCTTTTCGTAATCTCATGGCTGGCTCCTTCGCTAGTGAACTATACCGCGCCCAGTAGCAAGCGCGCTTCGTATTCCCCGCGGAGGGGGTTGTAGGTTAAGGTCAGTCCGAGCACCCGTCTTTTCTCCCCGCCGAGCCCCAGCCGTGGGTCGTTCAGGGTGATAACGTCATATAGTTGCTGGCCGCAGTTGGGGGGTATCCGCACCGTCCCGCCGCCGGCTTCAATCTCGGCGCGTCTGAGGTAGGCGGCGGCTCTCTGCTCGGCCTGGGAGATGCTGGCGATGTTCCCGTCCTCAAGGCGCTTCGGCCGGTCGTAGAGCCGGGCCACCTCCGCCCAGGCGAAGACGTCGCTGATTAAAGGCTCCTCGCTTACCGGCTCGCAGCCTTCCACCAGGACGCGATTAAACTCCCAGGCCCCTTTCCGGTATCTCCCCTCGATGATGGCGTGGTCTGCGCCGTAAGCGTAGACGGGGCTGTCCTCGGCGGTTGGATTAACGAGATAAGCCTTAGCGCCCTCGATGAAGATGACATCGGGGACGAAGGAGAGCAGCCTCTTTACGACCGCCTCTCCGGTGCTGTTGGGGTTGATGACGAAATCAGGGTAGTAGCTATCCAGTGCCGGGGACTGGGATTTGACCTCGAGTTTGAGGCCACACCTCGCCAGCACGAAGGCCAAGATGTCCTTCACGCTCATCTCGCTGGCTGCCTTGTTCCAGCGGAGCTGGTGCCGGGCACGCCAGTTTTTCAGTAGCTCCCAGCCGTCCAGCGCCTGCAGGATGAGGCTTGCCTTGCCGTGGGCGCTGGCGTGCTCCTGGGTGGTAATCCAGTAAGCCGGCCCTGGGCTCGCCTCGCTGCCCGCTGGAGTAACGTAGCCCGGGCTGAATTCAAGCTGGCAGCCGATGTCAAGGGCGCTGAGTTCACCAGCGCCGGGCGTGGCGTACTGCCCGTGACTATTTTCCAGTTCCACGGTCAGCCGCCCCGCCTCCTCCCCGGCCTCCTGCTTAGCATTGAGCAGGTCGGCGCTCAGGTCGAGGCTCTCCTCGGCTAGCTTGGCCCGCCACACCCCGCCGGGGTGCGAGAGCCAGCCGTAGTCCCCGTGATGGGCGATGGCCAGCCCGTACTCGCTGGCCAGGTCGAAGGGCACCGGCTCGTGCCACAGGTTATCGCCGAAGTTGGTATCGGCCACCGAGTGCGACCAGAAGGGGCGCGCGTAGGCCTCGCTGCCGCCGAATTTCTCCACGAAGAAGCAACGGTGGACGTCGGGCTTAGCCATAAAGGCCTGGCGGTACTCGAACTGGCCGTCGGCGGGGGCCCGGGCGAACTCCTTTAGCGCCGACCAGGTACCCGCGGGTACTTTCTGTCCGTCGCCGTAGATAAGCGAGTACAGCTTAAAGTTGCCCTCCGTGTCCTGACCGGTGACGAAGAGGTTAAAGTCGCCGTCGTAGCAAGCGGCCACCCCGGATAGCTCGCCGGTGGTCTTGTCCCAGGCGACTTTATCCTGCCAGATGCCGCTCTGGCGCTGCTTGGCGTAGAGGACGTCCTGGTCGGCGAAGAAGAGTCCGATGTCGCCGTTGGGCCGGTAGCTAACGGCGATGCCGTTGATGGCAGTGGTCGGGGAGTAATCGATGAGCTGGGGCGACCCCCAGCTGGCGCCGCAGTCGCGGCTCTCTAGCTGGTAGATACTGCGGTCGTTCTTTATCCAGAAGATAGAGGCCTCGGACCCCAGCGAACCGGCGGCGACGATGATGACGTTATACTGCCCGGCGTATAGCCACTGGCTGAAGTCCGATTCAGGGCCGGGGTCGGCCACCCTCTGGCGGTAGAGCTTTCTCCCGTCGGTGGGGGGGCTAATACGTACCCTGATGAGAGAGCCGTCGCCGGGGACAGCCAGGGCGTGAAAGTAGTCGGGCTCGCTGCCGGTATACAGGCGCGTCCAGTTCAGCCTGACGATACCGGCCAGCCGGTTTCTGGCGGTAACCCTAACGTAAGGGGTGCGGCTGGCTTCTTTCTGCGCCGTAAGCAGCGTCGGCGATAGCTCTCTCAAGGTGTGTCTCCTTTCAGCCCCCGGTCTGCCCGGCAGTCCAGGGCGTTCCCCAGAAGATATGCCCCAGCAGGATACCAACGCCCGTGGTCAGGGCCAGCCAGAGCAGCGGGTGGTTGTGGTAGGAGTCCCGGATGATGTACGTCCAGGGACGTCCCCCCACCCTCGACCACAGTTTTTCGTAAAGACTAGATAACCAATCCTGTTTCACGATTTTGTAAGCACTCCGTAGTTAGTACTACCTCCCGAAGTCTTTATGAAAAGACTCCATAATGAATATTAACTCCCGTAGTCTTTATGAAAGACTAGATAACCAATCTTGCTTCACTATTCCTCTTTCTCTCGTAATCTCTGGTAGGCCCTCTCCCCGAAGTACTCCAGGACGACCGCGGTCACCAGGCCGGCCAGTAGCTGCGGCACCTCGACTCCGGTCATCACGCAGATGCCGTAGACCATGAATCCCCAGATAATGATGAACGGCCTGACGGAGCTCTTTATAAGTTCTATCCAGTCGTTTAGGTTCAACTTCGGCGTCCTTTCTTGAGCCCTCTACCGGCGGCGGGGCTATTCCGTAAATAGCTGCTGGCTTCTCACCCGCTGGCGGCGGCCCAGCTGCTTCAGCCGCTCCCGGAAGATTACCAGCCGCTCGTTACCCCAGGTGCGGTATTCCTGGCTGGCTGTCTTTCCCCCCACGTTCACCTTGTTTACCGTGGCGGCGGCCAGGCTGACGGCTGCGTAGCCGCAGGCCCCGATGGCCACCAGGTCGTCATACTTGGCGGGCAGGGTGGAGCCGCTAGCGTCGATAACGTGGGGCACTCCGTAGTAGACGGCGCAGTTAGCGCCGCCCGGTTCGGGGCCGCTGATAACGGTCAGGTTATTCCCCCAGACGGAGAAGCGCTGGTAGCTGGCCGGGGACTGGTCTAACGGGTATTCCACGGCCCGAACCATAATCCGGTTAGCGAGGCTGGAGATATCCAGCTCCCGGGAGCCGCTCACGGTGGGTAAGATGGCCTTGGCGGGCAGAGGCAGCTTCTCGGAAAGCTCGCTTACGGCGCGGCTGATGTGTCGCGTCAGTTCGTCGTCCGACCACTGGTAGGGCGATGCCTCATCCTTGAGGTCGCGTCTCACCAGGTCTATCATCTCGGATATGTTCATTAATCTACCCCCTTAATGGCGTGGTATTTCCGCCTTCCCGATGTTGGTAGGCAGCTTGGTATCGGCAGCACCGGGCGCGGTCATAATCTTGGCACCGAGCCTCTCTCGGCCGCGTCCCAGCTCGCCGGCGGGGATGAGCACTATTAGGCCGCTCAGGGCTTCGAACCCGCTCCCGCCGTCGCTGGCGATAAGCATCTTATAGATGGCGCTTAATTCGGCCCCTGAGCCGGCATCGATTAGGCCGATATTTCGGCTCGGTAGTCCGTCCCCGCCCAGAGCGACCTCGGCGACTGCTATCAAGCGGCCGAGGAGCGCTTCGGCGCCGGCGCCGGTCTCGGTGCCGCTCAAGACTACGCACAGGGTTACCGGGCCGTCGCTAGCGCCGCCGCTGTCTCCGTGATGGATTAGTCTGGAGAGCAGCGACTCGACGGCGCTGCCCGCTTCGTATCGGCTAAGCTCGGCGGTTAGAGTGGACAAGTCCCCACCGGCCCCGCCGTCGTATGATTCCCGGGCGCAGTTGATAATAGCCACATAGCTATCTTCGACCCCCGAGCCGGCCTCGGCGGCCAGCTTCCCCAGCAGGCTCAGGATAAGTTCCAGACCCGAGCCGGTCTCCGAGCCGGTTAGGCTGGCCTCCTGAGCCGGGGTGCCCTCGGCGGCGCTGCCGCTGTCGGCCTTGCTTAGCGAAGCGAAGGGGTTCCCCGATGTCTTCGCCTCCGAGCCCGCGCCGCTATCGGCCGAGGCCTTCTCGGTTATGGCGGTATAGTCGACCTCTAAATAGACCTGGGTAATATAAGTAGCCTCGCCATACTGGGGGCGCTTTGCCGTTATCCCCACCTGCAGGTTGTCGATTTCATCCCAGGTCCAGGCGGAGCCGGTTTTGGGGTTGGTCGGCCACTGCTTACTGTAAATTGCCCAGTCGAGCGTGGCCGTCATTTCACTGCTCTCAGCGACCGTATCGGGGGCAGCGGCCCCCTCGCCCGCCTTGATGGCTAGCTTTAGCGTGGCCAGCGACGGAGTAACGCTGCATCGACATCTTGCGTAAACTGTAACCTGATTTATGATGCCCGAGCCGGCGGAATGGTTATCTATATTATATAAGTCCCGGCAGTAGGCACTGACCATTCCCTCGCCGACCTGGGTAGCGCTGTCATCGGGGGTTACTTCGTCGACGTCTTCGTGGTGATGTCCGGCGCCGGATGACGCCCAGTTGATGTTCTCTTCGTCCCCGGCGGCGTTGGGTCTTAGGGTTTCTATCGCCATTTCGTCTCCAATGCCTCCCTGTCGCTCTCGGCAGCCCGGGCCGTAAAGTCTGCCTTATCTCTAAAGCCCAGCTCATTCAGGTTCAGTTCCTCGCTGGCGCTGAAAAACTCGTCCAGAGAGCCGAAGTCCTGCTCCTTAAGGTCGCTCTCCAGCTTTCTCAGCAGCGGGGTGTGCTCGTGGTGGGTTTGCGGTTGGCGGCTTTGGGCGTGCAGTTGGGCATGGGCGGCCCGGTAGTCGCTGACCGCCCGGCGCCCAAGCTCAACTTTGTCCTTGAAACTAGCTTCAGTCGTCATGACTTGCCTCTTCTCAAGAGAGTGTGATGTCGACCTCCAGGGTCCAGGTGCCCGAACTCTTGGTGCCCAGGTTCTCCACCTTGCGGTTAAGGCACTTGGCGCTGGTCGACTGCTTGACCACCCACTCGTTCCAGTCGTAGTTCGCCTCGGAGTCGCCGAAGCTGGCCTTGAAGGTTACCTTCTGGCTGGTGGAGAGGGGGTAGCTTGCCTCCATGCCCTTGTAAGTCTTGTTGCTGGCGGCCTGAAGGTCGGTCTGGGTGGCCTCGGCCGCGGTATCGGAGTCACCGACCCCGATTTGGGCGTTGGTGTTATCGAAGATGTGGTCGCCGCCGGAAACGGCCCCGGTGACCAGGTCCCAGATTTCGTCGATGCCGCTGTTTAAGAGGCAGTTGCCTTCGCCCTTGATGACCTGGTAGGGCGTAAACAGCCGGTGGAACTCCTGCTCCCGTCCCTGGTAGGCCGCTATGTCCTGGTGATACTTGCTGAGCCGGTAGCGGCACAGCCAGTTAGCTAGCTCTTGCTTCTGCATTTATGACCTCCGTTATTAGACTGCTCTTGTTTTACATCCGGGCCGGTTACTCGTCCTGAACCCCGATTAGGGCGGCGGCCTTAACCGATGAGAACAGGGCCAGGGAGCAGTACCACTTGATTCTGGTGCGCGAGGCGTCCTTGGTCTCCAGGGCCCCCACCGGCTCCACCCGAATGTGGCCGGGGCTGGTCAGGCCGCACAGGGCGCCTTCCCCGAACTGGACGGCGTAGATGGTGGAACAGTCGCCCTCGGTAGTCCCGGTCTCGACGCTGGCGGCTAAGGTGTGGGTGTCGAGAATCCAGTCGTTAACGCCGATGGGAATACCGTCCCAGAGCTGGATGAAGTTACCGAAGCTGTCGCGGTCGGTTACCATCATCCCCGAGTTAGCGGCTCGCACCAGGGCGTTCAGCTTTCTCCGGCTGCGCCGACTCATGAGTAAGACGTCCGGCTTACCCCCCTTGATGGCGTCGATAAGCTCGTCGAGCTTATCCAGGCTGAGGACGTCGCCGGTGGCGCCCATGGCGATTACCTGGTCGCCGGCGGCGGTGGTGTCGATAAGCTTACTTAAGCCGTCGAACTGCTTACTATCCGTCGAGTCGCCGTAGATAAAAGTCTCCTCGAACTTGTCCTTGAGGGCCTTAGCTTTAAGCTCGATAACGGCCGTCTCCAGGTCCTGCAGGTTACTCCGGGTGGCCTTGAGGAAGTTATCCACGTCGGCGTCGCCTCCCATAATCTTCAGGGTGGTCGTTATCTGCTCGAAGGTGGGCGTGGACTCTGCCCAGTCGTCACCGACATCGTAGAAGTCGATCTCGGGCAGGGTCTT
>JAFGFP010000099.1 GCA_016931015.1 Dehalococcoidales bacterium | reverse complement strand
CAAAGAGGCCTTCTTTATCCTCCTGAAGGTCGCGGTTGTAGGCCAGAGGCAGGGCCTTCATGGTTGCCAGGAGCGCCATGAGGCGTCCGTAAACCCGCCCCGTCTTCCCCCGTGCCAGCTCGGCGACATCCGGGTTCTTTTTCTGGGGCATGATGCTGGAGCCGGTGGCATAGGCCTCGTCGAGCTCGATGAAGCCGAACCCGTCCGACGACCAGAGGATAATCTCTTCGGCCAGCCGCGAGAGGTGCATCAGGCACAGGCTGGCGGCGCTTTCGTATTCCAGAACAAAATCACGGTCCGAGACGGCATCGAGGCTGTTCCGGCTTATCCCGCTGAAACCCAGCTCGCGCGCCACGAATTCGCGGTCGATATCATAAGCGACTCCGGCCAGGGCCCCGCTCCCCAGGGGCAGAACGTCGACCCGCTTCAGACAATCGCCGAAGCGCTCGGCGTCCCGCTCCAGCATCTCGAAGTAAGCAAGCAGGTGATGGGCCAGCAGCACCGGCTGGGCAGCTTGTAAATGGGTGTAGCCCGGAATAGCCACGTCTTTATTGGCTTCGGCGAGCTCAAGCAGCGCCCGCTGTAAGTCTTTCAGACCGGCCAGGGTTTGGGTAATGGCCTCTTTAGTGAAGAGCCGTAAGTCCAGGGCCACCTGGTCGTTACGGGAGCGGGCGGTGTGGAGCTTCCCTCCCACCTCACCCACCTTCTCCATCAGTCTGGCTTCGATGCTCATGTGGATGTCTTCCAGCTCCGTCTTAAACTGAAACTCGCCCTGCTCTATCTCTTCCCTGATGGACTCAAGGCCCCGGGTGATGGTCTCCGCCTCCGAAGCCGAGATTATGCCCTGCTTGGCCAGCATCTTAGCGTGGGCAATACTGCCCGCGATGTCGTACGGGTACAGTCTACGGTCGTAAGCGATTGAGGCGGTGAACTCCGCCACCTTTTTATCGGCGGCCTTACGAAAGCGGTCTCGAATATGGCTCATGTACCCACCTCCCCGTTCTTAGCTATTTGGCGGCTCGATATGCTGCCGCTGGGCCTGCGTCCTGGCCGGCAGACCCCAGATGTGGATAAAACCGGGTGAGGCGCTCTGGTCGAACTCGTCGCCCTCGTCGTAGGTAGCCAGGCTGTGGCTGTAGAGTGAGTAGGGCGACTTCCGCCCCACGATGCGGCTGGCTCCCTTGAATAGCTTTACTCTTACCTCGCCGGTCACCGAGCGCTGCGCCGACTGAACGTAGCTTGCCAAGTCCTGACGCAGAGCCGTAAACCAGAGGCCGTTATAGACCAGGTCGGCATATTCCTGGGCCACCCGGTCGTTAAAGCGGCTCTGGTCTCGGGTCAGGTTCAGCGCTTCAAGGGCCCGGTGGGCCTGAAGCAGCACCAGCGCCGCTGGAGCCTCATAAATCTCGCGTGATTTTATCCCTACCAGACGGCTTTCCAGGTGGTCAATCCGGCCCACGCCGTGCTCCCCGGCGGCCTCGTTCAGCTTTCGGATGAGGCTAACGCCGTCCATTTTTTGCCCGTTGAGGCTAACCGGGATACCCTGTTCGAAGCCGATCTCAATATAGCCCGGAGTATTTGGAGCCGCCTCCGGTGATTTCGTCCAGGTGAAGGCATCTTCCGGCGGTTCCACCCAGGGGTCTTCCAGGACGCCGCACTCGATACTCTTCCCCCAGAGGTTCTCATCGATGGAATATGGACTGGCGGCGGTAATCGGCACGGGAATGCCGTAGCGCTGGGCATAGTCAATCGTTTCCTGACGGGTCATACCCCACTCCCGGGCCGGGGCCAGTACTTTCATCTCCGGGGCCAGGGCGGCCACGCTTACCTCGAACCTTACCTGGTCGTTTCCCTTGCCGGTACAGCCGTGAGCTACCGCGGCCGCCTTTTCCTTCCGGGCGACGTCCACTAAGAGCTTGGCTATCAAGGGGCGGGACAGGGCGGTAGCCAGGGGATAGACACCCTCGTAGATGGCGTTTGCCCTGAGGGCGGGAAAAACGTAGTCCTTAACGAAGGTGTCCTTAGCATCGATAATCAGCGCCTTTACGGCGCCGGTGTTCAGCGCTTTTTCCCGAATGGCTGAGAAGTCCCGCTCGTTACCCACGTCGGCGGTAACCGCGATGACCTCCAGATTATACGTTTCCTTAAGCCATCTGATGGCCACCGAGGTGTCCAGCCCCCCGCTGTAGGCCAAGACTACTTTGTCCGCCATAACTAAACCTCCACAGTATAGTAACTAGACATGACTTTCCTCTATGAACCCGATAACCGCCTTGTTAAAATCGGCCGCCTTTTCGATGTGGGGGCAGTGACCGCAGTTACTGAACACCTTGAGCCGGGCGCCGGGGATAAGCCGCAGGGCATTTCGGGAGAGCCTGATGGGGTGGATGTTGTCCTGCTCACAGTGGATGAGCAGGGTCGGCGCCTTAATCAGAGGTAACTTATCCACCATAATTGCTTCCAGTCTCAGGCCGTCGGCCTCTACCCAGTTGTGCATGATGTTAAGCATGACGCGCCGTGCCTCGGGCATCCTCATGAAGGAGTAGCTCCGGCCGACAATCTCCCGGGCGGCAAAGTCCGGATGGTAGAACTCCAGGTTTACTCTCTGTTCCAGCGCCGGGCCTGCCCCACCACTTTTAGCCCCGGACTCGGCCAGCACCGGGACGCTGCACAGCTTGTGCAAGAGCGATATATCGCGCCCCAGGCCGAAGCTGGACTCCAGGACCAGGCTATCGACCTTCTTCGGGAAGCTGGTAGCCAGGCTGATGCTGATAGCGCCGCCGAAGGAATGCCCAACGACGGCGGCACGTTCGATGCCCAGGGCCTGCATGAAGCCGACGACAAACTCGGTAAAAAAGGAAATGCTGTAATCGAGGTAGGGCTTGTCGGATAGACCATGCCCCGGTAAATCCATGGCATAGACCCGGTAGTGCTCCCCCAGGGGACGCAGGTTAAAGTCCCAGGTCTCCAGGAACTCGCAGAAACCGTGCAGCAACAGCACCGGGTAGCCGGAGCCCCTCACGGCGTAGCGGATGTCCACGCCGTTCACCGTGACGTACCTTTCGGTTCCGTATTCCATCAGGTCTTCCAAGCCACCGTATCTCATACCAGCCTCTTCTTATTAATTATAACCTACCCCGCCGAAACAGTATAGGCGGTTTTAGCCGCCATCCAGAAACGACGTTACCGTTTCGTTAAACTCCACCGCCTTCTCGATATGCGGGCAGTGGCCGCACGGGTCGAATATCTTTACCCGGGAGTCGGGCGCCAGGCTAAAGGACTCCTGTACGTAGCCAAGTGGGAATATTCTATCCTGCGCCCCGTGAACGAAAAGGGTGGGCATGGTAAGCTGCGGGAGCTTATCGACCAGCACTGTCTCGGGGCGTGGCCCGCTGATGCCCATGTTCTGCCGTACTATCTCCAGTAGGGTTTTCTTGGCTCTTGTCCGGTAGGTATTCGTCTGCAAGGTCTCCAGCATATCCGGAGGCAGCACCGGCGCATTGTAGAAAAGCCTTTTGTTACTGCGCTCCAGGGCCGGCCCTACCGCCAGCGACATCAACATACTGCCTAGCACCGGGAGTGCGCTCAGGCGGTAAAGCCAGGGCATGCGCGAGGTGAGCCCGGCGCTGTCTACCAGGACGAGCCGGCTGACCCGTTCGGGAAGGCTCAGGGCGATGTTAATGCTCACCGCCCCACCCAGGGAGTGCCCGACCAGGATGGTGCGCTCGATGTCCAGGGCTTTCATGATACCACGGGCGTGCTCGATGGCAAAGGCCGTGGTGTAGCCGCTTTTAGGCTTATCCGATAGCCCGTGCCCCGGCAGGTCCAGGGCGTATACCCGGTAGCGCCGTCTTAAGGGCGGGATGTTAAAGGCCCAGGTCTCCAGAAAGCCGCCGAAGCCGTGGATTAAGAGCACCGGATGGCCGGAGCCGCGCACCATATAGCGGATTCTGATGCCATCGACGGTGACGTATTGCTCGTACCCCTGGTTTCTGACAGCTTCTATCTCGCTTAAAATCTCGTCAATGTCCATTATTCGTCTGCAACCTGGCCGGGAATACTGGTCAGAGCCCGCTCCAGAATGCCGAGCGCTTCGTCAATCTCTCCAGTGCTGATAATCAGGGGCGGCATGAAGCGTATGGCATTAGCTTTCAGCACGTTTACCAAGAGCCCCCCGTCGAAGCAGGCGGCACCCACCGCGGCGGCGATATCACTCTTAAACTCTATCGCTGTCAGTAGCCCACGCCCGCGTACGTCGCTGACCGAGGGGAACTTCTGCTTAAGCTCCTGTAGCCCGCGCATCAGATGCTCGCCCGTCATCCTCACCTGGCCGGCAACATCGTTCTCTAAGATGTACTTAAAGGTGGCGTAGCCGGCGGCGCAGGCTACCGGGTTACCGCCGAAGGTAGAGCCGTGGTCGCCGGCGGCAAACACCGAAGCCGCTTCCTTAGCCAGGACAGCGCCGATGGGTATCCCGCTGGCCAGACCCTTGGCCAGGGTCATGATGTCGGGCTCGATGCCGTGCTGCTGATAGGCAAAGAGCGTCCCGAGGCGCCCCAGCCCGGTCTGAATCTCATCCAGAATAAGTAGTAGCCCCTTCTGGTGGCACCAGTCGCGCACCGCCGCCAGGTAGCCCTGGCTCGGGATATTGACCCCGCCCTCGCCCTGCAGCGGCTCCAGCATCACGGCGCAGGTCTGTGGGGTGGTGGCCGCCTTGATGGCTTCGATGTCATTAAAAGCAACATTAACGAAACCCACCGGCAGCGGGGTATAAGGCTCCTGGAACTTGGCCTGTCCGGTAGCCGCCACCATGGCTAGGGTTCGTCCGTGGAAGGAATTGGTGGCGGTAATCACCTCGTAGGCCCCGCTCAGGTGGAGCTTTCCGTAGCGGCGGGCAAGCTTTACCGCCCCCTCGCTGGCCTCGGTGCCGCTGTTACAGAGGAAGACCCGGTCGAGGCAGCTATGCTGAACCAGTAGCTCGGCCAGCTGAACCTGGGGGATGGTATAGAACTGGTTCGAGGTATGTATCAGCGTCTTAACCTGCTCGGTGACTGCCTGGATGACGGCCGGGTGGCAGTGTCCCAGGCTGTTAACCGCCCAGCCACCCACGAAGTCGAGGTACTCTCGCCCCTTATCGTCCCACACCCGGACTCCCCGTCCCCTGATCAGGGTAAGCGGCGTCCGCCTTACCACCTGCATATAGTATTTAGCTTCAAGCTCCTGCCAGTTAGTCATTTTGTCCCCTATCTCTACGATAATTACTTACTCTGCTTTATCGTGGTGCCTATGCCGCCCTGCTCTATTTCCCGGAGCAAGGCATGTGGCTCCCGCCCGTCGATGATGCTGGCGAGCGGGGTATTATCTAGTGCCCTGAGGCAGGCCCGAATCTTGGGAATCATGCCCCCAGAGACAGCCCCGGAGGTAATCAGCGCCTCAGCCTCGTCGGGCGTTAGCTCGGCTATCGGGCTATCGGATTGGTCGCGAACTCCGGCGACATCGGTGAGAAAGACAAGCCTTTCCGCGCCGATAGCGGCGGCAATCTCGCCCGCCACCGTGTCCCCGTTGATGTTGAGGATGGGTGGCGCATCCGCCTCCCTGTCGAACGAGTGTATGCCGAGCGGAGCGACTACCGGGATGAAGCCCGCCGTAAGGAGGGTCTCCAGAAGGGCCGTTTCCACCTTAACGATGCGGGCGACGTAGCCCATCTCCTTATCCCGAATCTTACCCTGAAGCAGGGCTCCGTCGATGCCGGTGATACCCACCGCCCGGCCACCCCGGTGGTTAATCTCGGCGGTGAGCTGCTTATTAACCAGACCCCCGAGCACGGCGGTGGCCATCTTAAGCGCCGCCAGGTCAGTTACCCGCTCGCCGTGAACGAACCTGGTTTCTGTTCCCTGCCGCGACAGCCATTCGGTGACTACCTTGGCTCCGCCGTGTACTATGATAAGCGACCGTCCCTGCTTTTGCAGTTTCACGGCGTCTTCAATAGTGGTATCGTGGTTACCTAGGGTAGCCCCGCCGAGCTTGATAACGATGACTTTATCCAATGTTAACTCCCGTTCCTGCCGCTAAAGGTCAGGTGGTGTAGTCGCTGTTGATAGTTACGTATTCCCGGGAGAGGTCGCAGCCCCAGGCGGTAGCCGAGGCCGTGCCCAGGTTGAGCGATACTTTTATCGGCACCTCTTGGCTGTCGAGCACTTTGATTACCTCCCGTTCGTCGAAAGGAAGGGGCAGGCCCGCCCGAACCAGGCAGGTATCGCCGATGTAGAGGTCGATTCTCTCCTCGACCACCTCGGCCCCGCTCCTCCCCAGGGCGGCGATAACGCGTCCCCAGTTGGGGTCGCTACCGTGCACCGCTGTTTTCACCAGGGGGGAAGCGGCGATGGTCCGTGCCGCCAGCTTGGCTTCTTCTGGGCTTATCGCCCCGCTCACGGTAACCGTGATGAGCTTACTGGCCCCTTCGCCATCAGCGGCGATACCCTTAGCCAGGTGGATACAGAGCTCCTTAAGCGCCTCCCGAAAGCCTTCGGTTAGATTGCTGCCCCCGGTAATCGGCTCGTTTCCCGCCCGTCCGTTAGCCATAATTAGAGCCATGTCGTTGGGGCTGGTATCCCCGTCGACGGAGACCATGTTAAAGGAGACCGCCACCGCCTCTTTCAGGGCACACTTCAAGAAATCTATACTCACCGCGGCATCGGTGGCCAGGAAGCAGAGCAGGGTCGCCAGGTCCGGGTGTATCATCCCCGAGCCCTTGGCGATACCGCCGATGGTAAACCCGCCGTCGCTATCCCTGACGGTAACGGCGGCCTCTTTGGGTCTGGTATCCGTGGTCATTATCGCCCGGGCCAGCTCGTGACCACCGTCCTTAGAGAGACTAATCTTTGCGATACCGGCCCCTATCAGCTCCATAGGCAGGCGTCTTCCAATCACGCCGGTGCTGGCTACCAGCACGCTCTCTACCGGCACGTCCGTCTTGCCAGCGGCCAGCTCCGCCATCTTGGCGGCATCCTTAAGCCCCGCCTCGCCGAGCGAGGCGTTGGCGCAGCCGCTGTTTACCACTATGGCGCGGGCCGCCTCCGAGGGCAAACGCTTACTGGTCACGACTACCGGGGCCGCCTTAATCCGGTTGGCGGTAAATACTCCCGCCGCCACGCAGGGCGCTTCCGAGTAGAGAATGCCGAGGTCGGCGGCGCCGTTTTTCTTCAGACCGGCGTGAGTGACCCCGGCCAGAAACCCGGCCGGAGTGGTAATCGTCCCCTGATTAAGAAAAGAAATCTCAGCCTTCGTCATGAGTAAAATATACCACAGTCGCCGAAGCTTAAACAACGGAGCTTCGTGGCGCGTTACCTTTAGCTGGTATGACAGAAACGGCCCTCCGGTGGTAGAATACTAAGACAAAACACCAGGGAGGTTAAAACCAAAGTGGAGCTAAAGACGGTCTATTTCGAGCATCCGGGCAGTGAGACCACCGAGGCGGTACTTGATATTGCCCGCCGCCGTGCCGAGGAGCTGGGTATTAAGAAAGTCGTGGTGGCTTCCACCACCGGGGCTACCGCGCTAAAAGCGCTGGACGTTCTCAAAGGGCTTAAGGTCATCGTGGTTACTCACGTTACCGGCATGCGTGAAGCTGACGTTCAGGAGTTTACGGAGCAGAACCGAGAGCTAGTGGCCGCCGGGGGAGGCGTCCTCTTGACAGCCGCCCATGCCTTTAGCGGCCTGAATGCCGCCGTGCGTCAGAAGTATAGCACCAGTGGCTTCGGTGACGTCGTAGCCGGCAGTCTGCGTATCTTCGGCCAGGGGGTAAAGGTTGCCTGCGAGATTACCCTCATGGCGGCCGATGCCGGACTGGTGCGCACCGATGAGGATATTATTGCCGTCGGCGGCACCGGGCACGGCGCCGATACCGCCCT
>JAFGFP010000098.1 GCA_016931015.1 Dehalococcoidales bacterium | reverse complement strand
CCAGGTGCAGAACGGCGCGGATGTGCCGGGCGGGCTCGTCTGAGGCGTGGTTCATGAGCAGCGAGCCGGTCATCTTGAGGTGGATAACCAGGGCCTGACCGCTCTTCAGGCTGAAGGTGAGGTACTTACCGCGCCGGCTGAGTCCGGTTATTACCTGCCCCGAGAGGCGGCTACAGAACTCGGTAAGCGCGGGCTTTTTCACTATCCCCTCCCAGCCCATGGTGATTCCGGTAATGCGACGCCCTACGACGAGCGGGGTAAGCTCGTTCCTTATCGTCTCGACCTCGGGAAGCTCAGGCATTTAACTCTTCTCCTTAGGGTATTACTGACTACGAGGGCTCCATCTCCCCCCAGTTAGCGCCGGTCTTGATATCCACCTTGAGGGGCACGCTCAGGGCGAGGGCGGTGGACATTATCTCGGGGACGAGCTTACGCATTAGCTCCATCTCTTCTTGTGGCACCTCGAAGATAAGCTCGTCGTGGACCTGGAGCAGCATCTTGCTCCCTAGCTTACGGCGCTCCATCTCCCGGTGGAGGTTAATCATGGCAATCTTTATGATGTCGGCGGATGTCCCCTGCACGGGCATGTTTATCGCCATCCGTTCCGCGGCCTCCCTTATCTGGCGGTTAGCGGCATTAATCTCCGGGATGTGTCGTCTTCTGCCCAGAATCGTCTGCACGTAGCCCGAGCGGCGCGCCTCGGCCTTGGTCGTCTCCAGGTAGGCCTTGAGACCGGGGTATTTCTCGAAGTAGGCGGCTATGAACTGGGCCGCTTCCTTACGGGAGAGCTCGGTGGCCTGTTCCAGCCCGTAGTCGCTCATGCCGTAGATAACCCCGAAGTTGACCGTCTTGGCCAGGCGGCGCATGTCGGGCGTTACCTGAGCGGGCTTAACGTTAAAGAGCTGGGCGGCGGTAGCGGTGTGAATATCGGCATCCTGCCGGAAGGCGCTTACTAAGCCCGGGTCCTGCGATAGATGCGCCAGGGCGCGCAGGTCGATCTGGGAGTAGTCCCCGGCTAGGAGAAAGGTACCGGGCGGACTGATAAAAGCCTCCCTGATTTCTTTGGCCATCCCGCCCCGCACCGGGATATTCTGCAAATTTGGCTCGCTGGAGGAAAGCCGTCCCGTGGCCGTCCGGGTCTGGTTAAAGCTGGTGTGCACCCGGCCGGTCTTGGGGTTCACCAGCGCCGGCAGGGCGTCGATATAGGTCGATTTGAGTTTGCTCAACTGGCGGTAGCTCAGGATTAGCTCGATTACCGGGTGGACGCCGCGTAGCTCCTCTAAGATTGCGGCGCCGGTGGCGTAGCCGCTCTTGGTCTTTCTGGCCGGGGGCAAGCCCAGCTCCTGAAAGAGAACCGAGCCCAGCTGCTGGGGGGAGTTTATGTTGAATTGGTGGCCCACGTTGCCATAAATTTCCTTCTCTAGATTGATTAGTTGCTCACCGAGGCGGTGGGCCATCTGCCTAAGGAGCCCGGTATCCAGGGCGACCCCATTCCTCTCCATGGCGACCAGGATGGGCACCAGGGGCATCTCGACCTCGGCGAAGAGCCGCCACAGCCCCTGCTCCCGTAGCTCCGGCTCCAGTAGCTCCTTAAGCCGTCCCGTGATGTCAGCATCGGCCCCGGCGTAGGCGGCGGCCTCCGCGACTGACACCTGGGACATGGGGCGCTGCTTGGCGCCGCTGCCGATTAAGTCGGTAATCGGCGTCATCTCGATACCGAGCCGGCTGAAGGCAAGCGCCTTTAAACCCAGGGACTTCTCGTTCAGGAGGTAGGCGGCTATCATGGTGTCGAAGGCCAGGTTGGCCACGGCCACCCCGTACCCGGCGAGCACGGTCATGTCGTACTTACCGTTGTGGGCTAGCTTGGCAAGCGAAGCGTCCTCGAACAGTGGTTTCAGCCCGTTTACCCCTGTTTCCAGGGGTAGCTGCTCCGGCTGACCCAGGCCGATATGACCCACCGGGAGGTAATAGGCTTCGCCCGGCATCAGGCTGAGCGAGATACCCACCAATTGGGCCTGCATGGCGTCCAGGCTGGTCGTCTCCAGGTCGAAGACAAACGACCTAGCATCTTTGAGGCGGGCCAGGAGCCCGTCGAAATCCGGGGCGGTGTTGACGGTATGATAGGCAGGCTCAACCTGGGGCGTGACCTTAACCTCCGGGGAGGTTGAAGACGCTTCGGAAGGCGCTTCTGCCTCGGGCAGCTTCGTGAGGAGGCTAAAGAACTCAAGCTCGCGGAAGAGCTCGGCTACCTGCTTCCGGTCGTAAAGGCTCAGCTGGCAGCTATCGAGCTTGAAGCTGAGCGGCACCCCGGTAACGATAGTCGCCAGGTGCTTACTCTGGCGGGCGGTCTCTTCGTGCTGGCGCAAGAGTGCCTGGAGCTTGGGCGGGCTCACCTGGTCCAGTTGGGCGTATATCTCCTCGACGCTGCCGAACTGGCCGATGAGCTTAACGGCCGTCTTATTACCCACCCCGGGGATACCGGGGATATTGTCCGAGGGGTCGCCGACCAGCCCCTTTAGGTCGGCGATGTGCTCCGGGGCGACCCCGTATCTTTCCTTGACCGTCGCTTCGTCGTAGAGGTTGGTGTCGCTGAAGCTGCCTCTCGGTTTGGGGTAGAGCACCCTGGTCTTGGGCGAGACCAGCTGCATGGTGTCGGCGTCTCCGGTGACGATTACGGAGTCGATACCCTGCTCGCTGGCTTCCCGGCTGAGGGTGCCCAGGACGTCGTCCGCCTCGTAGCCCTCAAGCTCGAAGATGGGGATATTAAAGGCGCTTACCAGCTCCCGGACCCGCCCCAGCTGGTTGACCAGTTCGTCGGGGGTGGGGGGGCGGTGGGCTTTATAGTCGCGGAAGAGCTGGTGGCGGAAGGTGGGGGCTTTTAAGTCGAAGGCAACGGCGCAGTGGCTGGGGTTTAGCTCGCTTAACGCCTTGAGCAGCATCAGGGCGAAGCCGTAGACCGCACCCACCGTCTCGCCGGTCTTTCTCACCGTCAGGGGAGGCAGGGCGTGAAAGGCACGGTGAAGCAAAGCGTTACCGTCAAAGAGCATGAGGAGCGGCTTTTTCATAGTCTCATTATAGCAGAGAGCGGATGGTTTGGTTAGCCGTCTTTATTCTGAGCCGGTGTATCCTTTTAGCTACGGGTAGCGAGTTAGCTACCGCCAGGACGGCCTGCTCCAGGCCGCGCCCGTCGGTTGAGAGAAAGAGGTGGCTTGGGCAGCGGCAGTCGCTTGAGCCGAAGCCGGGAACGCTGGTAAACTGCCCGCTGAGGGTACGGGCGATGGCGCACTCCACCCGGGCCTCGGTCTGACACAGGATTAGGCCGGTGATACCGGCCCGCTCCAGGAGATAGTCGATGTGCCAGTGGCGCCTTTTCTCCGCCCGCAGGTGGCGTGCCAGCCGGGCCTTAAAGCCGCCCATCGCCGAGCCCACGTAGGCGTAACTGGCCGCCGGAAAGTAGCTGGGGGGCAGGCTCCCGGCCTTGATGGTGCTCTCCTGGCTAAGGGATATAAGTAGGATATAGCTTCCCCGCCACGTGCCGGTCATGCTTTCGGAATACCTCTTCCCGCTAGGCGGACTTCGATTCCTCGACCCGCTCCACCTCGAGGGTGCATTCGGTGGCCAGCGCGGCAAAGGCGCCGATAGCCGCCAGCACCGGGGCGGCCATGATGATGGCGGCCGCCGCCGGGGCCCCGATGGTGAGCGGGATATCGAAGACCGGTTTCCCTTTGTAAATCAGGCGCACCCGTCTCACGTTACCTTCGTGGATGAGTTGCTTTATCTTCTCGACGAGGTCATCTCCGGAGATGGTAAATTTTTCGTTGGTGGCCTTTTCGTCTTCACTCATGACTGGCCTCCTGTAAACGGCGCCGTTTTTCGAGCTTTATCATCACGGGATGACCGTCTTATCTGGAATCTCTCCGTTTCTGAAGTGCCTTTCCACCCAGCCTGAGATAACGTTCTCCCGGCTGTCGAAGTAGCTGACATAGGGTTTGATATCCAGAAGCGGCGTTCCGTCCAGGACGTCCACCTCGGTGAAATAAAGCCGGTTTCTCTCTATCCGCTTAATCTTTATCACTGAAAACCCGATGTGGTTCGGGCGGTGCGGGCTCCGGATGGCGAAAATACCGTGCTTTTGCTCTTCTAAGTATGGCCTGTCGATAGTCTCCTCCCTGGGCGAGCGGTGAAAGTAGTATATGATTATGGCATGGCTGAATCCGTCTAGATCCTTGAGCCCTGCGGCGTACTCTTTCTTCAGCTCCAGCCAGGCCTCTACCCCGTTATCGAAGGTACCCTGGATGGGTATATTCCGGGCCTCTTGGTAGTGTGAATGTATGATACCGATGGGACGCATGATTATCTGTTTCATAACCCTGCCTCTGCCATCCCCATTAAAACAGGTTTCTTCTGGCTAGTAAAGCCGGGGACTTAGCTAAATCGTGCCGCTATTTAAGAAGTGGTTTTCGTGGTATACTAGGGTCATACAAAAAGGGGGCTAAAACTTGCTCGGTAAGGACCTACTTTCTGTATCCAACCTGGCTAGCGAGGACATTCAACTGCTGCTCCGCGATGCCGCCGATATTAAGGCCGGCGGGCGGCTCTCCCTGCTCAGCGGGAAGACCCTGGCCGTCATGTTCCAGAAGCCGTCGCTGCGTACCAGAGTCAGCTTTGAGCTGGCCATGCGGCAGCTGGGTGGGGAGGCGATTTATCTCTCCCCGGCCGAGGTCGGGCTGGGGGAGCGCGAGTCGATCCCCGATGTCGCCCGGGTGCTCAGCCGCTACGTCGATGCCATTGCCGCGCGCACCTTTTCCCACCAGACCCTGGAGACCCTGGCCGCTCACGCCGCGGTGCCGGTGATAAACGCTCTCTCGGACCTGGAGCACCCCTGTCAGGCGCTGGCTGACCTGCTTACCATCAGCGAAAAGAAGCCCGACCTGGCCGGCCTCACCCTGGCCTTTATCGGCGACGGTAATAACGTGGCCAATAGCCTCATGCTGGCCAGCGTCATCAGCGGGCTTAACTTCCGCATCGCTTCGCCGCCCGGCTACCGGATACGGGAGGAGGTACTGAGCCTGGCTCGGGGTTATGCTATGGAAAGCGGCGCCGAGATATTGCTTACCGAGGAGCCGGCGGAAGCGGCCACCGACGCCGACGTTATCTACACCGATGTCTGGACGAGCATGGGGCAGGAGGCGGAGGCGGAGGAAAGGCGCCGGGTGTTCCGCCGTTATCAGGTAAATGACGAGCTTATGTCGTTAGCCCGGGAGGATGCCATCCTGATGCATCCCTTACCGGCGCATCGCGGCGAAGAAGTCTCGCCCGATGTTCTGGATAGTCCGAAGTCGGTGGTCTTCGACCAGGCCGAAAACAGGCTGCATCTCCAGAAGGCACTGCTGGCTACCATGCTGGGCAGCCTGGAGATACCGCTGCCCAGATACTGACAAGGGGGAGGCAAATGAACGTATCGAGAAATATGGCTAGCTGGCTCTGGTGGCCCATCGTTATCACCGTGATAGCGCTGGTCGGTGTGGTAAATCAGTGGCCCATCTCCGCCCTGGCCCCCATCCTGATTGCCATTCTGGTTAGCGGGCTGGTGGTGGCGGTGACCAGTAGCAAGAGGCAGCGGCTGGAGCTTTCGCTCTCCCGGCTGAGACAGATGGCCGGCTATTTTACCCGCCGCTTCATGGGCGATTCCTCGCTCTCTATCTTTGCCATTATCGATACTCTCTTCACCGTGGAGAACCCCAAGCTTTGGGACTGGGCGCGGGCCTGCGATATGGCGAAGCGGGTTTTCAACACCTGGTGCGATAGCTTCATTAACCGCATCGAGAGTGATGTCAGGAGCGGCCGCCCTCAGGCTTACCTCTACATCTACCTCAACGAGCTGTGGCTGGTGAATAACCACTACTATGAGTTCATCGAGCAGTTCTGCGAAATAGCCGGCAAGGTGGAGCTACCCCAGGAGACGAAAGACCAGTACGGCCGCATGGTGATGGAGTATAACGCCTTTGCCCAGGAGTTCCGGGACACGATTAGCGATTTGAGGAAGATTACCCGCACCGAGATTGAGCCCCCCAGTATCCGGTTCGCCCAGGAGATAGCGTCGTAAAATAGCGTATTAGCTACCCCGGCCTCCCTGAGCTACCCTTTCGCTTGCGAGAGGGAGACTGGCTGGCGGGGTGTTATTGTCTTAGAGGTTTATAGTATGAGTAAGCCGATTGTGGCCATTGTCGGTCGGCAGAACGTGGGTAAGTCCACTCTGCTTAACCGCCTGGCGGGTAAGCGGATAGCCATCGTTGACGATGTGCCGGGGACGACCCGCGACCGCATCATGGCCGACGTCAGCCTGGCTGAGACCGGGTTCACCGTGGTGGATACGGGCGGCCTGGAGCTGGGCCCCGCCTCCGCCATGGCCCAGGTGGTTAACGAGCAGGTCGAGGTGGCTACTCAGGAGGCGGATGCCATTATCTTTCTCACCGACGTCAGGGACGGGGTGACCCCCGCCGACTTGGAGATAGCCGACCGGCTGCGTAAGACGAGTAAGCCCGTGGTGCTGGCGGCTAACAAGGCGGATAACCCCCGCGCTGAGGGTGGGGTGGTGGAGTTCTACGAGTTGGGGTTGGGAGAGCCGGTGGCAATTAGCGCCTATCACGGGCGGGGTATCCCCGAGCTGGTGGACAGGGTCGTCTCGCTCCTGCCGCCGCCGTCGCCGGTAAGCGTCGGGCCGGAGGCGATTAAGGTCGCCATTGTCGGCCGGCCCAACGTGGGCAAGTCAACGCTCCTTAACGCGCTTCTGGGCGGCGAGCGGGCTATTGTCGACGATGCGCCGGGTACGACCCGGGATGCCATAGACACCCTGGTTGACTTTGAGGGTAGAAGTGTGCTACTTATTGATACGGCCGGTATCAAGCGTCGGGGACGGGTAGGTGGTGGGGTGGGACAGTACAGCGTCATCCGGGCGCTTAAGGCTATTGAGCGGGCCGATATCGCGCTACTGGTGTTGGATGCGGAGCAGATGGTCGCCGCTCAGGATACGCACATTGCGGGCTATATCCAGCAGGCGGCGAAAGGGATTATAATCATAGTTAACAAGTGGGACCTGGTCGAGGGAGTTAGTACCGCCGAGGGTGAGCGCTACGTCAGAGGTCAGTTCCGTTTTATGGCTCATGCCCCGGTGCTCTTTACTTCGGCGAAGCTCGGGCGGGGGGTGGATAAGATAATGCCTCAGGTGGTTCGGATATTTAAAGAAAGGCTCAAACGCCTGTCTACCGCAATGGTTAACAGCGTCGTTCAGGAGGCGGTGGCCTCTCACGGCTTACCCCGGAAGGGCGGCCGCCAGCTCAAGGTTCTCTACGCCACTCAGGCCGAGGTAAACCCGCCGACCTTTGTCTTTTTCGTTAATTACCCTCAGCTGGTGCACTTCTCCTACCAGCGCTATCTGGAGAACCGGCTGCGCCGGGCTTTTGGCTTTGGCGGTACGCCGCTGCGCTTTGTCTTTAGAGCGAGGGAAGAGTCATGATAGCTGCTAAGTTCGCTCTTGTCGGGATAGTTGGCTACCTGTTGGGTTCTATTCCCTTCGGGATAATAGTCGGCCGGCGCATGTCTGGAGTGGACGTCAGGCAGTATGGCAGCGGCCGGATGGGCACGACCAACGTGCTCAGGACGGCCGGCGGCAAGGCGGCGGCGCTGGTCTTTTTCTTAGACCTGATTAAGGGGACCGGGGCGGTGCTCCTTGCCGGGCTGATTGTGGGCCGGGACTATCTGGTGGTGAACGGGGTTCACTGGGGGGTGCTCGCGGCCCAGGTTATCGCCGCGCTGGCGGCTATGGCCGGGCACAACCGGTCGGTATTTCTCAGGTTTCGCGGTGGTGGCAGGGGGGTGGCTACCTTTTTCGGGGGTATGGCCGCCCTGTTTCCTCCGGTGGCCTTGTTCGGCGGCGAGATATTCATCATCGGCGCCGGACTCACCAAGTTCGTCTCTCTGGCTTCCATCTCCGCTGTGGTAGGTACCTATGTGGTACTGGTGCCGCTCACTATTTTCAATCGGTTTCCACTGGAATATCTGATTTACGCTTTAGTTGGCTCCGTAGCCATTATTATCATGCATCGGGACAATATCAGTCGCCTGCTCTCCGGTAAGGAGCGCCGGCTGGGTGAGAAGGCTAAGCTAAGGACTTAGCTCCCCGCCTCTTATGACTCTGCACCCGAAGCGACGAAGGTATTATCGCCTATGCCCGAGATAGCCGTAATTGGTACCACGAGCTGGGGGAAGACCCTGGGCTTGGTGCTGGCCAGAAAGGGACGGAGGGTCGCCCTGTGGGCTCGAACCGAGGCTGAGGCTGTCGAGCTGAGAGAGGGTAGGTCTGGTGCCGGGCGGACATTTAGCTTTCCCCCGCAGCTATCCGTTACCAGCTTCCTGAGCGAGGCCCTGGCTTCGGCGCAGGCGGTGATTCTGGCCGTGCCCTCTCAGGCGATGCGGCGTAACGTCAGCCTGGTTAAGGACTATCTCACTGGCGGGATGCTGGTGGTGAGTGCCGCCAAGGGCCTGGAGCTGGAGAGCAACAAGCGCATGAGCCAGGTAATCGCCGAGGAGATAGCCCCCGAGTTTCATTCTAATATCTGTGTCCTTTCCGGCCCTAACCTCTCCCGCGAGATTGTGCATGATTTACCGGCGGCGACTGTGATAGCCGCCGAGAGCGAAGCCGTCGCCGTGAGGGCCCAGAAGCTGCTCTCCACGGGTAATTTCTGTATCTACACCAATACCGACGTCATCGGGGTCGAGCTGGCGGGGGCGCTGAAGAACATTATCGCCCTGGGGGCCGGCATGGTTGACGGGCTCGGCTTCGGTGACAATACCAAGGCGGCCTTTGTTACCCGCGGTCTGATTGAGATAACGGCTCTGGGGGTGGCTCTGGGGGCCCATCCGCTCACCTTTACCGGTCTAGCCGGTCTGGGGGATACTATCGCTACCTGCGCCAGTCCGCTGAGCCGTAACCACTACCTCGGTGCGGAGCTGGCTAAGGGGCGTCCCCTGAAGGAGATAACCGCCTCCATGACCGGTATCGCCGAGGGGGTGAGCACCACCGTGGCCGCCCGGGATTTGGCCCGGCAGCACCGTCTGGGGATGCCGGTTACGGAGAAGATATACCAGGTCTTGTTCGAGGGGGTACACCCGAGGCAGGTGGTCGCTGAGATTACCTCGTCCGATGCCAGCCACGAGCTGGCGGGACAGAACTGGGCTTTCTCCGACTTCTCCCTGAACCGGAAGCACGACTAAATCCGGCATCGGCCTTACTCTTGCGGATAAGAAAACCCCTGAGGTAGCGCTCGCCTTTCCCTCTATTTCCGGTCTGGCTTCATGGTCTCCGACAGCTTCTCGAACAGGCGGCGCTGTTCTTTAGTCAGGTGCTTGGGGGTAACCACCCGCAGCCGGACTAACTGGTCGCCCCGCCCCCGCCCGCGCAGGTGCGGGATACCCTTGTGCTTGAGCTTGAACTCGTCGCCGGTCTGGCTGCCGGCCGGCAGCTTGAGCTTGGTATCGCCTTCCAGGGTGGGCACCTCGATTTCGGTGCCCAGGGCGGCCTGGGCGAAGTTAATCGCTAGCTGGTAGATAACGTTGTCCCCGTCCCGGACGAAGAGCTCATGCGGCTTTACGGCCAGGGAGACGTAGAGGTCGCCGGGAGGGCCGCCCCGCTCCCCGAGCTCGCCTTCACCCTTGAGACGTACCTGGGTGCCGTTATCCACCCCGGCCGGAATCTTAACCGAGATGCGCCGCTCGCGCCTCTCCTTGCCCGTGCCCCGGCAGTGGGGACAGGGGTCGGTGATGATGCTGCCCTCGCCGTGGCACTGAGGACAGGTAGCGATGTTGGTGAAGCGGCCGAAGATACTCTGCTGCACGCGGCGCACCTGTCCCGCGCCGTTACAGCTGGGGCACTTGGTGGCCCGGCTGCCCGGCTTCGAGCCGGTGCCCTGGCAGGTGGCGCAGGCCTCGGTGCGCAGAATACTGATTTCCTTCTCGCAGCCGAAGGCGGCTTCCTCGAAGGTAATATATGTCTGGTAGGAGAGGTCGCTGCCGCGCCGGGGACCGCGGCGGGCCGTGGTCGTGGCGCCGCCGAAAAAGGCATCGAAGATATCGCCGAAGCCGCCGAATTCGAAGCCCTCGAATCCGCGCCCGAAGAAGCCGTCGGTGCCCCCGTGACCGAACTGGTCATAGGCGGCGCGCTTGTCCGGGTCGGAGAGCACCTGGTAAGCCTCGTTTACCTCTTTGAACTTCTCCTCGGCGTCCCCGTTACGGTTGTGGTCCGGGTGATATTCAAAGGCGAGCTTACGGAAGGCCCTCTTTACCTCCTCGTTGCTGGCGTCCCTGCGAATACCGAGGACTTCGTAATAGTCCCGCTTAGCTGGCATTTATCTTCTACCTCACCCCCTGTGTCCCCCTCTCCTTCAAAGGAGAGGGGGATTAGGTATAAGAGGGGCTTTGTCCCTCTCTAAATCCCCCTTTTAGTAATCCTACCCTTTCCCGGACCGAGCCGGAGAAGCGGTAGCCCTGTCTTTACTATAGCCTGTTTCTAAACTCCCTGGCAAAGGAGCACAGTAAATTATATCTGCTTACACCTCTCTAAACTCGCCCTCCACAGTGCCCTCGTCACCGCCCTCTTTCTCGGGTGGGGCTTCCCCCTCCGGTGGTGGCGGTGGTGGTGCTTCGGGGCCCGGTGGGGGCTGCTGCTGGTAGACGGCCGAGCCTATCTTCTGCATGGTTTCGTTTAGCCCCTGGGTCGCCTGACGGATAGCCTCGGTGTCGCTGCCCTGTAGCGCCGAGCGCAGGGCGGCTATCTTGTCCTCCGCCTCCTTATTCAGGTCGGCCGGTATCTTGTCCTTATGCTCCCGCAGCGTCTTTTCCGCGGTGTAGGCCAGGGTATCCGCGATGTTACGGGCCTCGATTTCGTCGCGCCGCTTACTGTCCTCGGCGGCGTGTGCCTCGGCCTCATGCTGCATCTTGTTTACCTCTTCCTTGGAGAGGCCGCTTGAGGCCGTGATGGTGATTTTCTGTTCCCGGCCGGTGCCCTTGTCGTGGGCCTTAACGCTCAGGATGCCGTTAGCGTCGATGTCGAAGGTAACCTCAATCTGGGGCATACCCCTCGGCGCCGGCAGGATGCCGTCGAGCATGAAACGTCCCAGGGTCCGGTTGTCCGCCGCCATGGGGCGTTCCCCCTGGAGCACGTGAATCTCGACGCCGGGCTGGTTATCGGCCGCCGTGGAGAATATCTGGCTCTTGGAGGTGGGGATGGTGGTGTTGCGCGGGATAAGCGGGGTCGCTACCCCGCCCAGGGTCTCGATGCCCAAGGTAAGCGGCGTTACGTCGAGCAGCAGCACGTCCTTGACCTCGCCCTTAAGGACTCCGGCCTGGATGGCGGCGCCGACGGCGACCACTTCGTCGGGGTTGACCCCCTTGTGGGCCTCCTTACCGAAGAACTGTTTTACCTTTTCCTGAACCAGGGGCATTCGGGTCTGCCCGCCCACCAAAACCACCTCGTCAATCTGGGCGGCGGTCTT